>CAYURW010000023.1:0-29170 GCA_964447145.1 uncultured Clostridiaceae bacterium | reverse complement strand
CCATTGACACCTTTCATGTAAGGGGTGCGGTACAGAGGACAGATAACCTGACGGACCTGGCAATTAACGGAGACGGATTCTTCATACTTTCAAACTCAGAAGACGGACTCAGCAGGTCCTATACAAGGGCAGGAAATTTTTCCCTGGACGACGATGGCAATCTGGTTGCAGCTAATGGATATAAGGTATTGGGATATATGGTGGACAGCAATACCAGTGTACTTAAGAGCCAAATGGAGGGCATAGTAATATCAAAATCCGAAATGGTTCCGGCAAAAGCCACGTCACAGTTACTTTTTGAAGGAAATCTGGATTTGGCTACAAAAAGGATTCCTGTTGCCACACCGGCAGACGGTTCTGCGACTCCTCCAATACCGGCATACCCATCCTATGATGCCAATGGATTGCATCTGGCAAACGGGACTAAATACTGGGAAACAACAACGACCGTGTATGACAGCCTTGGAGGGAAGCACACCTATCAGTTCACTTTTATAAGGGGTTTGACTGCCGCCGGAGGGACTGACGGCCTGGATAATCAATGGGGTGTGCTCATACAGGATCAGGATAACAAGAAATACTTTACCAATGCCGGCACGATAGAAGGGGCAGGGGCAACCTTGGCAAATATAGTATTACCAATTAAGTTCAATGCAGATGGTACTTTAGATACAACCACTGCCGGGTTTGCCAATACTGTCAATCTGTCAGTAGTTGGGGGTGGTGTGATAGAGGACATGAACATTAAGGTAGACTTAAATAAAATAACCCAATTTGCCAACGAATCCAATGCGGCAGTTACAAGCTCCGATGGTTATCCCCAGGGGTCCCTTGATACCTTTAGCATAGGGCCGACAGGTGAAATAAACGGAATATTTACAAATGGTATGAATAGAGTGATTGGGCAGATTGCACTTGCAGTATTTAAGAATCCTGCCGGTCTTGAAAAAACCGCAGAGAACATGTTCCAGGTGACACCGAACTCAGGGGAGCCGATAATAGGATTACCTGGCTACAGCGGGCTTGGTTCAATCAACTCCGGGACTTTAGAAATGTCAAATGTCGACATATCAAATGAATTTGCGGAAATGATAAGTACCCAGAGGGGCTTTCAGGCCAATTCAAGAATAATTACTACTTCGGATGAAATGCTTCAAGAGCTGGTAAATCTTAAAAGGTAGCTGATATGATCCCTGGGCTTCGGGCCCTGCCAAAACCGGATTTTACTGTCTTGTTTTGTTTGCGGCGGGATAATGCCCCTTGGCGTTGCCCCGCCGCAAATACTATTTTCGGGAAAGGAAGTGTTAATATGATAAAGGTTACAAGACTTAACGGAGCCCCTTATTATCTCAATTGTGAACACATAGAGACCATTGAGAATACCCCCGATACAGTCATTACATTAAGGGATGGTAAAAAATTGTTAGTTTCTGAAAGTTCTGAGGAAATAATAGAAAAAATTATCGAATATAAAAAGAGGATTTTTGACCTTTCATCGCTAATTAATAAGGATAACTTCTAAAGTGAGGTGCTATAATTGGATTTATCGTCTGTTATCGGGTTGGTTGCCGGAATTGCTGTTGTAATTGTGACGATATCATTAAGCGGAAGTCTGGCAGGCTATGTTGACATACCGTCAATTGTATGCACATTCGGGGGAGCAATCGCAATGACCGTTATGGCATTTCCCGCTGCCAAGCTGAAAGAAGGCCTTGCTGCTGTCAAATATGTTTTTTACTATTCTGAGATGAATGCCGAAAGTATAATAAAATCAATAATAGATCTTGCAAACATTGCGAGGAAGGAAGGCTTGCTTGCATTGGAGGAAGCCGCCCAAGAGCTTAAGGATGACTTTTTGCAGAAGGGCATACTTCTTATTGTGGACGGTACCGACCCCGAACTGGTAAGAAACATACTGGAAACTGAGCTTGCTTTTGTCGAGGACAGGCATAAAAGCAATCAAGGGGTTTATGAATACCTGGCTTCTATCGGACCTGGTTTTGGTATGCTGGGTACGCTTATAGGGCTAATAAACATGCTGGCAAACCTATCGGACCCTTCAACGGTTGGACCCAATATGGCTGTTGCCATAATAACTACGTTTTATGGATCCATTATCCAAAATATGTTTTGCAACCCCGTGATAAACAAACTAAAGCTCAGGAGTTCTCAGGAGTCTCTATTAAAGGAAGTAATGCTGGAAGGGATGCTTTCCATACAAGCCGGTGAGAACCCGAGGATCATAGAGGAAAAGCTCAAAGCATTCATGTCCCCGAGGCTCAGGAATTCGATGGCAGAATCAAAAGAACCAAAAGAGGGAGAAGAATAGATATGGGCAGAAAAAGAGCGGAAGATGAGCCGCCGGCTGGGGCTCCTGCCTGGATGGCTACATATTCGGATATGGTAACATTGCTGCTTTGTTTTTTTGTATTGCTGTTTTCATTTGCCACCCTTGATGTGCAGAAGTTTCAGGCTATTGCACATTCCATGAGCGGTTCTTTGGGGGTTCTGGATTCGGGTTTGACAGTAAATCTGGAACCGTTGATTACAAGCTTTCCCAGCGATACACCAACTGAAGAGGCTGAGGAGTTCAAAATTCTTTATGAGCAGATGAGCGAATACATCAAGGATAACAACCTTGAGGCCAGCATTACTCTCAGGCTGGATGAAAGGGGTCTGCTGGTGCGATTTCTTGATGACGTGCTATTTGATTCAGGTAAAGCCGATCTTAAGCCCAAGGCCCAGGAAATAATTAACAAAGTTGCCGAGATAATCAGGAAAAATGACAAAAATGTAAGGGTTGAAGGCCATACGGACAATGTGCCCATAAATACATTCAGATTTCCGTCAAACTGGGAGCTTTCGACTACCAGAGCCGTGAATGTGGTTAAATACCTGATTGAAGAAAACGGAATAGAAGCATTGAGAATGTCTGCTTCAGGCTATTCAGACCAGCATCCTGTTGATGATAATAATACAAAAGAAGGGCGTCAAAAAAACAGAAGAGTCGACATGGTCATACTCAGGGAGGAGAAAACAGATGTTACTCCGTGACCATTTTCAGATAATTCATAGGGGGGAGACTTGATGAAAAGAAATATTATACTTATAGCAATTGCAATCTTTCTACTTTTAGTGATAATTTCAGGTATAATAATATATATGGTCCTAAATAAACCGAAAGAAGAAAAAGAAGCAACAATAAAAATCGACAAAACTCTCATGATGGTGTCGGTAGGGGATTCCTTTGTAAATAACGTAAAAGACAGCAAAAAAATATGTAAACTGACGATTAAATTAGAGATACACAAAGATGTAGCCGAGCTGGTCACTTATAGGGAGTCCGAAATCAGGGACAGAATAAATGCACTTATGCGAGGGAAAACCGAAGCCGAACTTGAGGGAAGAGAAGGACAGGAAAAGCTGCAAAACGAGATAGTCGCCCTTGTTCAAAAAATCATTAATTCAAAAGGGGTTAAAGATGTATACTTCGATGAATTCATAGTGCAGTGAAGAAGGAGGTGTCGCAGTGTGGCGGAGGTTCTTTCTCAAAATGAAATAGATGCGCTTCTCAGTGCATTAAATACCGGTGAAATTGATGTTTCGGACATAAAAGAAGATAAAGAAGAAAAAAAGGTAAGAGATTACAACTTCAAAATACCCAATAAGTTTGCAAAGGACCACACAAGGACCCTTCAAATAATGCACGAAAACTTTTCTAGGCTCTTACAGACGTATCTTTCAGGCTATTTGAGAGCATTGGTGCAAATAGAGGTAATTTCGGTGGACCAGCTTACTTATAATGAGTTTTCCAATTCGATGCCAAACCCTTCGGTTCTTGGCATTATAGATTTTTTTCCTTTAAATGGGGCAATTATTCTCGAAATAACACCTTCAATCTCCTTTGCCATGATAGAGAGGATCCTGGGAGGTACCGGACATGCCTTTGAGAGATTAAGAGGTTTTACCGAAATAGAGCTTACCCTTCTGGAAAGAATAGTTACTCAGATTATCGGTTTTTTTAGAGATCCATGGAAAAATGTGATAGAGCTTAAGCCAAAGCTTAAAAAAATTGAAACAAACCCTCAATTTGCTCAGATAATGTCACCTAACGAGACTGTTGCACTTGTTACATTAAATACGAAGATCGGGAATATAGAGGGGATGATCCATATATGCATACCCCATCTGGTTATTGAGCCGGTTATCTCAAAGCTTAGTACCAAGTTCTGGTTCTCGGGGATTGATAAAGAGGTTACAGGAAGTGACCTGAAGATTATAGAAAAAAGGATCCAGAGCACGCAGCTACCCATAAGAGTTATGCTGGGGAGCAACGATATTAAAATCAGAGACTTTTTAGAAATTAATATAGGTGATGTAATACCTCTAAGAACAAGTATCAACGACGATTTGACAGTCTATGTCGGCAATTTAAGAAAGTTTTGCGGCAAACCCGGATTGAAAAAGAATAAAGTATCAATAAAAATAACAAAAGTAGAAAAGAAAGGAGATGATTATTATGAGTGAAATGTTATCACAGGAGGAAGTGGATGCCCTTCTCAGGGGGGACGGAGTATCTTTTCCTCAAGATAATTCATCTTCTCAGGGCATCGAGGATATTGGTCTGACAAGTGAAGAAATAGATACATTGGGGGAAATCGGGAATATCAGCATGGGCACATCGGCCACAACGCTATTTACACTGCTTAACAACAAAGTTAGCATCACGATACCAAAAGTATCTGTGGTCACATGGGATGACCTTTCCAAAGAATATAAAATTCCATATGTTGCGGTACAGGTGCTTTACAAGGATGGATTGAAGGGATCAAATCTTCTTATACTAAAGGAGGATGATGTAAAAATTATAACCGACCTCATGATGGGAGGAAAAGGAGATGTCGGCTCCGAGCCAATAAGTGATTTTCATCTTAGCGCAATAGGAGAGGTCATGAACCAAATGATCGGGTCATCATCAACATCTTTATCTACAATGTTCAAAAAGAGGATAGACATTTCCCCACCGAGTGCATTCCTTATAGAATTTCAAGATTTCAGCGATATTAGCAGGCTTGAATTGGATGGGAAAATTGTAAAAATCGCTTTCCGGATGGAGGTCGGGGATATAATTGACAGCGAAATTATGCAGCTTATACCGATAGAATTCGCAAGGAATCTTGTAGAGAACCTCCTTAACAATGTGTCAGAAGCTCCTGAAGCACCCGTAGAGAAACATGAAGCCGTCAGTAAGCCTGATAGCCAGTCCCAGCCCGAAAAAAAGAATACACAGAAGGACAATTATGAGGAAAGGCGGGAATATGAACCAATAAAAGCAGAAGAACATAAGATAGTGAATGTACAACCGATACAATATCAAGCCTTTGAAGGAGATAAGTGGACTACAGAAAAGGAAAGCATAGAACTCATAATGGATGTGCCGCTAGAAATCACAGTTGAGCTGGGACGGACTAAAAAGCTCATTAAGGATATTCTAGAATTCGGGCCCGGAACGATACTTGAGCTGGACAAGCTTGCGGGAGAACCTGTTGACGTGTTGGTAAACGGAAAACACATAGCAAAAGGCGAAGTCGTTGTAATAGACGAGAGCTTTGGCGTCAGAATTACAGATATTATAAGCGCATCAAAGCGCTTAAGCAAACTACAATAGATTACAATTTTCAGATACGAGGAGGAGAATAAAATGGCTAACGGTATATTGATTGTTGACGATGCGGCTTTTATGAGAATGATGATCAAGGATGTATTATCAAAAAACGGATTTGTTATATGCGGTGAAGCCGAAAATGGCTCAAAGGCCATAGATAAATACAACGAGCTTTCACCGGATCTGGTAATTATGGATATAACAATGCCCGAGGTTGATGGAATTCAGGCTGTCAAAGAAATTAAAAAAATTAACAGCGGTGCCAAAATTATAATGTGCTCTGCAATGGGTCAGCAAGCAATGGTAATAGAAGCAATACAAGCCGGGGCAAAAGACTTTATTGTAAAGCCCTTCCAGGCAGAGAGGATAATAGAGGCGGTCAAGAAGGTGCTGAATTAGTAAGGAGCAGATGGTATGAACAGTGATTCAATATATGGTATTTTTTACTTTCTATTTATGTCGACTGTCATTTTAACTGCAGCTTTCTTTGTAACAAAATATTTATCCCGAAAAGGCTTTAATAGGATGGGGAATAAGAATCTTAAGATTATCGAGACAGTATCCCTGGGGATAGACAAAAGCCTTGTATTGGTCAAAGCAGGAGGGAAGCATTTACTGCTTGGCATCAATCAAAAAAACATATCCATGCTTGCAGAAATAGACGAGGGAAAACTGATTCCTGAGAATTCAGACGAAGTATATGATGAAGATAATGACGGTTATGAATCATATATGGATAAGTTTCCGGGGGAAAATCCGGTTGCTGATTCTATCAAGCAAAACCTTAATAAATTGAAATCTATTGTCAGAGGTAAAAAAACCAATGTTTAAGAGGAAAAAGAATTTTGGTATTGTAGTGATAATAATTTTGATACTGGCTACGGGAGCTTTGAATGTCTGGTGTGAACCGCTTCCCATACCCAAAATAGGACTCGATATTGAGGCGGCAGAGAATCCGGGAGATGTTGCACTCAGTATGCAGATACTTTTCCTGCTTACAATAATTTCTCTGGCTCCTTCACTTTTAATAATGCTTACCTCTTTTACAAGAATAATCATTGTGCTTTCATTTACCAGAAATGCTTTAGGCACCCAACAGATGCCGCCAAATCAGGTGCTTATCGGACTTGCGTTATTCTTGACATTCTTTGTAATGTCGCCCGTAATATCTGAAATAAACGAAACGGCTTTTAAGCCATATACAAATAATGAAATTTCACAGGAAGAAGCAGTTAAGAATGCTGCTGTCCCTATTCGCAATTTTATGTTCAGATTTACAAGGGAAAAGGACCTTGCTTTATTCCTAAAGCTGGGACAGGCAAACAAGCCTCTGGCTAAGAACGATATACCAACCTCTGCGCTTATACCGGCATTCATAATAAGCGAGCTGAAAACAGCCTTTGAGATTGGTTTTTTCTTATATATACCGTTCCTGATGATAGATATGATTGTATCCAGCACCCTTATGTCCATGGGTATGATGATGCTGCCGCCTATTATGATATCAATGCCTTTCAAAATACTGTTGTTTGTTATGGTTGACGGGTGGAACTTAATAGTTAAATCCATTATTTTGGGATTAAAGTAATTGGGGTGATGTCTGTGAATCAGGGTATAGTAATTGATGTTGCTCAAGAGGCAATAAAGGTTGTGCTGATGATTTCCGCACCTATACTAGGAATTGGTCTTCTGGTCGGCTTAATGGTGAGTATAATACAGGCAACCACGCAAATACAAGAAGCCACACTGTCTTTTATACCTAAGATAGTCGCAATTTTGCTTACGCTGCTTATATTCGGCCCCTGGATGATGAGCATCATGAATGAATTCACCATAAAGCTTTTTGCCAATATTCCTGTATATATTAAATAGCCATGGATAATATCAGTATAGCTCTTATAGATAGGTTTCAAATATTGCTTTTAATTTTCGTGAGGATGTCCTCCATTTTTGTGATTACCCCTGTATTTGGCAGAAGAGAAATGCCTGGATACATGAAAATTGCCCTTGCATTTTTCTGTTCATACATCCTGATCCCCTTGATTGGGGATACACAGTTGGAATACTCCACCTTCTTGGGCTTTGCCGCTATTGCAGGGAGGGAATTTATATCGGGTATCATTATCGGCTATGTGGGTTTTCTTGTGTTTACTGCCCTTTATATAGCCGGGCAGATTATAGATATGCAGATAGGCTTTGGCATGGTGAATGTATTGGATCCGACAATGAATACTCAGGTTCCGGTAACCGGAAATTTTATATATATACTGTCCACATTGTTTTTCCTTATGATAGACGGGCATCACGTTTTGCTTTCTGCCCTTTTTAAGAGCTACAGTATTTTGCCGATTAACGGCTTTGCATTTACTGAAGCTATGGTGCACAATGTTGTAAATATATTTGCCGATGTATTTGTTATAGGGTTTAAGATCAGCATCCCTGTTATTGCTGCAGTAATGCTGGCTGAAGTGGCCCTTGGAATTCTTTCAAAGACAGTACCCCAAATGAATGTATTTGTTGTGGGAATGCCGCTAAAAATCGGGATCGGCCTCCTTACATTTTATGTAATAATGCCTATATTCATTAAATTAATGACCGTGACCTTTGACAGGATGTATGGCTATATTTACTTAATAATAAGGAGTATGGCTAAGGGATGAGAAAATATGTATTTTTCAGGATAAATCTGCAGTTATTCGGGGAAAAGACTGAGCCTGCAACCCCAAAAAGAAGACGGGAAATGCGTGAAAAGGGGCAAATACCGAGGAGCCGGGAATTGGTCACATCAGTAATGCTGCTGATTGCTTTCTGGAGCATGAAGCTTTTGGCCGGTTCTGTTGTCAAGGATCTTATGATGGCTGTCAGAACATTTTTAAGCTTTCCCGGGGATATTGATTCCCAATTTGCCGGCAACAGTATTATGCAGGTATACCTGAAATGTTTGATAATTGTCGCAAGGACCCTTGCTCCGTTACTGCTGATAATTGCTCTTACTGCAATTATAGTAAATTATATCCAGATAGGATATCTTTTTACCCTTAAGCCGCTGATGCCGAACCTTAATAAGCTGAGCCCTATAGAGGGATTCAAGAGATTGTTTTCTAAGCATGCATTCGTAGAGCTTATAAAGTCTGTTTTGAAGATTGGAATAATCGGATATGTTGTATACAGTTACTTAATGAATAATTACTCTATGATCCCCGAACTATTGAATATGAACATAGAAAGTACGGCTTCCTTTATAGGAAACACAATAATAAGTATTGGCATAAGGGCATCGGTAGTTCTCATGCTCCTATCCTTCTTCGACTATGGATTTCAGATTTGGGATTATGAAAAGAACATAAGAATGTCGAAGCAGGAAATAAAAGATGAATATAAACTCACAGAGGGAAACCCTCAAATAAAGTCAAAGATAAGAGAAAAGCAAAGGCAGCTGTCCCTGAGAAGAATGATGGCGGAGGTCCCTCGGGCAGATGTTATAATTACTAATCCGACCCATTTTGCCATTGCCGTTAAATATGATCCGTCAATTACCGATGCGCCTCTGGTAATAGCCAAGGGCAAAGACCTTATTGCTCAAAGGATCAGGGATACGGCAAAAGAAAACAGTGTGCCCATTGTAGAGAATAAGCCCCTTGCCAAGGCATTATACAGCAGTGTGGAAATAGGAGAAAAAATACCCCAGGAATTATATAAGGCAGTAGCTGAGGTACTGGCATATGTATACAGCTTGAAAGAAAAATAAAAGGAGACAGTACATGAGCAAATATGGTGATATTATAGCTATTGCAATCATTGCGATAATAATGCTTATAGTAATACCGGTGTCAACTTTTCTGGTTGATATTCTGCTGACGCTGAATATTTCTCTGTCACTGGTTATATTCCTTTTGTCAATGTATATTAAGGAACCGCTGCAGTTTTCAATATTTCCGACAGTGCTCCTTATTACAACCTTATTCCGGCTGATGCTGAATTTTTCTACTACCAGGCTGATACTGGGGAAAGGCTATGCAGGGAAAGTCATAAGTGCCTTTGGTAATTTTGTTACAGGAAGCAATCCTATTGTTGGGTTTATAATGTTTTTGATACTTGTTATTGTACAATACATAGTAATCACTAAAGGTTCGGAAAGGGTTGCAGAGGTATCTGCAAGATTCACTCTGGATGCAATGCCGGGAAAGCAAATGGCAATAGACGCAGATTTGAATTCCGGACTGATAGATGAACAGGAAGCAAAGGAGAGGAGAAAAAAGATACAAAAAGAGGCAGACTTTTATGGTGCAATGGATGGCGCCAGCAAGTTTGTCAAAGGGGATGCAATAGCAGGTGTTATAATTACAATTATTAATATTACTGCCGGTTTTGCTATTGGGATGCTGCAGATGAATCTTGGATTTACCGAGGCTCTTTCCAAGTTTACAATACTGACTATAGGGGATGGATTGGTAAGCCAGATTCCGGCACTTCTGATTTCAATAGCTTCCGGTATGGTTGTAACAAGAGCTGCCTCAAGTTCGGATCTTGGCACCGATATAATAATGCAGCTGCTTTCGGAGCCCAAGGTATTATATATTGCAGCAGGAGCGCTTTTGGTGCTGGCTTTTACGGGGCTCCCACCGATACCCAATATTGTGATGTCGGTTTTCCTGGCATCAACGGGGTATTCTCTTCAGCGAACAATAAAGAGCACACAAAAGGAAGAAGAAATAAAAGCCCAGGATATTGAAGTCGAGGAGATCAGGAGGCCCGAAAACGTAATGACCCTATTGCAGGTGGACCCCATTGAGCTTGAATTTGGATATGGAATAATACCCCTGGCAGATGTTAATCAGGGGGGGGATCTGCTGGATAGGGTTGTTATGATAAGGAGGCAGTGCGCTCTTGAGCTGGGGCTTATTGTCCCGGTAATAAGGCTTAGAGACAATATTCAACTTAAGCCAAACGACTACATAATCAAGATTAAGGGTATAGAGGTGGCCAGCGGGGAATTGATGTTTGACAATTATCTGGCAATGAATCCCGGTACGGCAGATGGAGAACTGGAGGGAATAAAAACCATAGAGCCTGCTTTTGGTCTGCCGGCGGTTTGGATTAACGAAAGCCAGAAGGAGAGAGCCGAGATGATGGGCTATACTGTGGTGGATCCGCCTTCCATAATTGCCACACACCTTACAGAGATCATCAAAAACTATGCCCATGAACTTCTTGGGAGACAGGACGTGCAGAGGCTTGTCGACAATATAAAAGAAAGCTACCCTGCTCTTGTAGAGGATGTACTTCCAAAAATACTAGGAATCGGAGACATACAAAAGGTTCTTGCCAACCTTCTCAAAGAAGGAGTCTCAATAAGGGATATGGTGACAATTATGGAGACATTGGCAGATTACGCATCTGTGACTAAGGATGCCGATATGCTTACGGAGTATGTAAGACAATCCATGAGAAGGAATATAACAAAGCGTTTTGTTACAGGAATGAGAATAAATGCGATAACACTGGATACGGCTCTGGAACAGTCCATAATGGACTCTTTGCAGCAAACTGAATACGGTTCTTACTTAAACATAGAACCAAATACAGCACAGCGGATAATTAACAATCTACTTAAGGAACTGCAGAAAGCCGCATCTGTTGGGGAACAGCCTATTATACTTGCTTCCCCCATTGTAAGGCTCTATTTCAAAAGGATGACTGAGCAGGTAGCTCCCGGCCTTGTAGTTTTATCATATAATGAATTGGATCCATTGGTTGAAGTACAATCAGTAGGGATGGTGAGCATTTAATGAAAGTAAAAAGATACGTTGGAGAAACGGTACAGGAAGCAATGCAAAAAGTCAAATCAGACCTTGGCAGGGATGCAATCATTCTGAACACAAGAAAAATCAGAAAAAAGGGACTGACGGGTTTTTTTGCAAAGCCCTTGGTTGAAGTAGTTGCAACCATTGATAATGAAGTGTCCTTTAGGGGGGAAGATGGCAAGCATCAAGAAGTTTTGCCCCGGGAACAGGAAGATAAACATGAACCTAATAATGAGGCAAATAAATTCATAAAAGAATTGAATGAGAAAATGCGTCCCCGGGATGATAAAAACCTTATACAACAGGACTTTATAGAACTTAAGAATATGCTCAACAAAGTGTGTATGATGCTGTAAAGGTTGACTATGAGAATGTAAAGCTGTCCGACAATGTAAGAAAATATCTGAAGGTCCTTGAGGATTCAGAAGTTGACAAAGTGATCATTAACGAAATAAAAGAAAAACTTATAGATACCTTGGACGATGAGAAGCAGCAGAGCGAAGTAATAGTAAGGAATGCAATTTATAATATGTTGAATGGCTTTTTGAAAGAACCCGAACCATTTTCATTTGCCAGGGGCAAAAAAGTTATAATTGTAATAGGCCCCACGGGAGTTGGAAAGACTACAACCCTCGCCAAGCTTGCAGCAAATATGGTCCTCACAGAGAAGAAAAAAGTTGGACTTATTACATCTGATACCTATAGAATAGCGGCGGTTGAACAGCTTAAGACCTACAGTGAAATAATAGGGGTGCCCCTGTCTATAATATATACTCCGGGGGAGATTTCCGGAGCAATAGAAAACTATGGGGACAAAGATATTATACTTGTTGATACCGCGGGGAGAAGCCATAAGGATAAATATCAGCTTATGGAATTAAAAACTCTTATAAAATCGAGCATTGATTATGAAGTGTATATGGTGATCAGTGCAACCACCAAATTTTCGGATTGCATAGAAATAATTAAGAATTACAGCTTCCTTGACGATTATAAGCTTCTTTTTACAAAACTTGACGAGACTTCGGCTTTTGGGGTGATAGCAAATGTTGCCTACATTACAAAAAAGCCTGTTTCATATATCACTACCGGGCAAAGTGTGCCGGATGATATTGAAATTGCAGATAATAGCAAGTTAATAAACTGTATTTTGGGAGATAAGCTATATGAAAGACCAAGCTGAAAGATTGAGGGAAATTATAGACAGCATAAAAAATTACAAAGACGATGATAGAAATGAACAAATGCTTACCGAAAAGCCCGGATCGAGAGTAATAGCGGTAACCAGCGGCAAAGGTGGTGTAGGGAAAACAAACTTTACGGTCAATTTGGCTATTAAGTTTGCGCAGAATGGGCTGAGGGTTGTTATTATTGATGCTGACCTTGGTTTGGCAAACGTTGATGTTGTAATGGGAAAAATGTCCAGATATAATCTCTCGGATGTAATAAACAGCAGCAGGAATATACTTGAGATCCTTGAAGAAGGGTATGAAGGGGTTAAGTTTGTGTCCGGAGGTTCCGGGGTTCAGGAATTGGTAAAGCTTAACAAAACACAGCTGGTTGATCTGCTTATGAAGCTGGGAAGGCTTGATGAGGAAGCCGATATCATCCTGATTGATACGGGGGCGGGTCTTTCCGAAAATGTAATAAGCTTTGTCCATGCGGCAAAAGAAGTAATTTTACTGACCACGCCTGAACCTACTTCAATAACGGATGCATATGCACTAATAAAGACCATTACCCAAAGAGACAAAAATAAGTTGATTAAAGTGGTGGTCAACAGGGCTGACAATGCGGCTGAGGCTTTTAACATATTAGACAAACTGAATATTGTGACTCAGAAGTTCCTCGGAGTCAAGTTGCAAAAGCTTGGTTACATATTGAATGACGTAAGTGTGACGAAAGCAGTGAAAATTCAGCAGCCTTTTGTGATCAGCTTCAGCAGGAGCGAGGCTTCAAGAAATCTTAACGATATCGCTTTGACGCTTATGGAAAACAAAGAATTTAGTTCAATTTCAGTTTCGGGAATAAAAATGTTTATAAATAAACTAACCAGCCTGTTCAGTTGAAAAGGAGAATTGCATGATAGACTTTAATAAATATTTAAGACCGGGCAGCAGAATTGAAATGAATTATATTGATGAGCGAGGACAGCTTAAGAAATATATAAGCCAGGTTGTAGAAATCCATGAAAATGGGCTTATTGATACTTTGTTGCCTATACATAAAAAGCGCGATATTAATCTGAGGCAAAATACCGTTCTGAAGCTGATTATAATTAAGGAAACTGCTGTATATGAGTTAAAGGCTGTAGTTTTCGCAAAGATCTTAGGAGGGATACCACTTCTAAGACTCAAAATGTATCCGGAAGTAAACAGGATACAAAGAAGGAACTATTACAGGCTTAGGATCATGAGAGACATTGAAGTAATGCCGGTTGAA
The DNA here is from genome assembly GCA_964447145.1 of uncultured Clostridiaceae bacterium. Classification (GTDB taxonomy): domain Bacteria; phylum Bacillota; class Clostridia; order Lutisporales; family Lutisporaceae; genus BRH-c25. The sequence goes on along the minus strand of CAYURW010000023.1, from coordinate 15,259 downwards.
GATATCGAAGGCAAAAAATACGGCAGCAGTCGCACATGCAGTTTGCTTGATATATGTGTCGGAGGTATGCTGTTTTGTTGCAGTCTAGAATTTGATGAAAAAACTGCATTAAAATTGATATTTGATCTTGATGACAGGAGGTTTACCATACTGGGGATAATATGCAGGCGTAGTATAAATGATAAAAATCCATCTTCTTACCTTTATGGAGTTAAGTTTATAAATATGAACGAATCAGATAAGAACGCAATAAACAAGTATATATTTGAGGAGCAGCGCAAATTGATAAAGAAGGGATTAATGTAAAATGATTGATAACAAAGCAGAAAAAATTAAAGTTTTGATTGTTGATGACTCCGCATTTATACGAATATTGGTCAGCGATATGCTGAAAGGAGATCCCGATATTGAGGTAGTAGGCACAGCTAAGAACGGTAGGGACGGGCTTGACAAAATAGCAGCACTAAAACCGGATATAGTAACTCTCGATATAGAAATGCCAGTTATGAACGGCCTTGAAACCCTTACCGAAATTATGAAGCTAAAATCCGCTCCAAAGGTAATAATGATATCAAGCCTTACCCATAAAGGCGGGGAAGTTACATTAAAGGCCCTTGAGCTCGGCGCTTTGGACTTTATTACAAAGCCTGTCGCCTCAACAGTTCAATATGATGTGCAACATATAAAAGATGAACTTATAAGTAAAATAAAGTCCATTAGCAAGTCAAAAGGATTATATTATCCGGGTCCCCGGTCAGGGGCAGGCACTGTTTCCTCAAAAAATAAAACAGCCTATTCCGGAAGCTCTGTTTCCGGGCCAAAGCATATAGTGGCAATAGGTGCCTCGACCGGAGGACCTAAGGCCCTTCAGGAGGTTTTGACAAAAATGCCTGAGGATATGCCGGCATCTGTGCTTATTGTACAGCATATGCCCCCGGGTTTTACTAAATTGCTTTCCGAAAGGCTGGACAGCCTTTCAGATATTTACGTCAAGGAGGCTGAGGACGGGGACGAATTAAAGCAGGGCTGGGCTTACGTTGCCCCGGGCGATTGCCATATGCTTATAAGCAGCTGCAGAGATGGAAATTATAGGATATCCATCAGCAAAGAACCACCGGTGGGTGGACACAGACCGTCCGTAAGTGTTATGATGAAATCAGTAGCAGAATCCGGGCATAAAAGTATGATTGCCGTTATGATGACGGGTATGGGAAAGGATGGCAGCGAAGGGATATTGAAGATCAAGGAAGCCGGAGGGAAAACAATTGCCCAGGACGAAAGCACAAGTGTAGTTTTTGGAATGCCCAAATCAGCTATAAATGTTGGCGCTATAGATATCGTAGCTCCTTTGGATAAAATAACAACTGAAATACTAAAAAATATGGGGGTGTAAAGCTATGGATATGAATCAATACCTGGAAGTATTCATTGAGGAATCCCAAGAGCATTTGCAGGGACTGAACCAAAGCCTGCTAGGTTTGGAAACGAATCCCAAGGATATGAAAATACTAAATGAAATATTTAGAGTAGCCCATACATTAAAAGGTATGGCGGGTACGATGGGTTTTTCAGGAATTACAAACCTCACTCATCAGATGGAAAATGTGCTGGATGCCATAAGACTAGGCAAAGTTGAAGTGGATTCATCAATTGTAGATATATTGTTCAAATGCCTTGATTATCTTGACAACTCCATCGGAAGCATAGCTAGCGGAGGGCAGGAAAGCAAGGCGAGCGCCGATTCGATCATCGCAAGCCTTAATGGAATACTTATGAAAAAACCTGAGGAAGAAGTAAAAAGGGCTGTTGAAGTGCAAAATTCTGTAAAAATGAAGTTTAATCAATATGATGACAGCCTCATCAGTAAAGCCCTGCAGCAAAATATGGATGTATATAAAGTAAGAGTTGTGCTTTCTGCGGATTGTATGCTAAAGTCTGCAAGAGCTTTTTTAGTTTTTCAGACCATCGAAAGATATGCCGAAATTTTCAAGGCAGAACCCAAGGTGGAGGATATAGAGGACGAGAAATTTGAAAGTGAGTTTACAGTCGCAATTGTAACCAAAGAGCCTGAAGCACTTATTAAAAAAGAAATTGAATCCATATCTGAAATTGAAGAAGTGACACTGGAAAAGGTTGGGATCCCCGTCGAATCAGAAATTTCAGACAGTGTCCGCAGTGATTTGCCAGAGAAGGAAAGCACTGAGTCCGATGCGGATGAAAAAGAGAGCATAGAGGACCCCCAGGTCAAAAAAACAAAGATGGGCAAAACTGTAAGAGTAGATATAGACAGGTTGGATAACCTGATGAATCTGGTAAGTGAATTGATCATCATTAAGACCAGGCTTGAAGGTGTAGGGGCGGATTCAAAAAATCAAGATATGGTAGATGCAGTGGAATACCTTGAAAGAATTACCACCAGCCTTCACGATGCTGTTATGAAGGTCAGGATGGTTCCTATAGAAAGGGTATTCAACAGATTCCCTAGGATGGTAAGGGACCTGTCCAAGGAACTTTCAAAGGACATAAATCTTAACATGACCGGTGAGGAGACTGAACTGGACAGGACGGTAATAGATGAAATTGGAGATTCTTTGATTCATTTGATAAGAAATGCCATTGGCCACGGGATTGAGGAGAAGGAGGAAAGAGTAAAAAGCAATAAGGCGGCTTACGGTTCCGTTTATTTAAGAGCCTATCAGGATGGAAACAGCGTTGTCATAGAAGTTGAAGACGATGGAAAAGGCATAGATACGGCAAGGGTCAAAAATAAGGCAATAGAGAAAGGCATTGTTTCTCAGGTTGAAGCAAATGAGCTTGATGAAAAAGGCATTATCGAACTGCTGTTCAAGCCCGGCTTCAGTACCTCAGAGAAAGTCTCCGACCTTTCCGGAAGAGGGGTTGGACTGGATGTTGTCAAAAATAAAATCGAGTCTTTGAATGGAATAGTAGAAGTAGAGAATAAAAGCGGGGAAGGAAGCAAGTTCATAATAAGGCTGCCACTAACCCTGGCTATTATTCAGGCGCTTCTTGTTACAGCCGGCAATGAGAAATACGCAATACCTCTAAATGTAATAAGAGACATCAATACTATACAGACATCATCAATAAGAAATGTACATGGGCAGGATGTTGTGCTTAATAGGGGAAATGTACTGCCTGTAGTGTGGCTGGGTAAGGTACTGGATATCCAGAAGCCGGCAAAGGAGGACAGCGAGGGTCTGACTGCTGTCGTTGTCAAGAAAGGTGAGAAAAATGCTGCCTTTGTAGTGGACGGGCTTATTGGGCAACAGGAGATAGTAATAAAAACTCTTGGTAAATTCCTTTCGGGAATTAAAAATATCGCGGGTGCAACCATCCTTGGAGACGGGCAAGTAGCTCTTATCATTGACACAAATTCATTAATATAGGGAGGTGTCTGATTTGAAAGAAGGGACGTACACAAAACAATTTGTTATTTTCCGATTGGATAGCGAGGAATACGGAATCGACATACTCAGGGTTAAGGAAATCAAAGAAATGATGGATATAACAAGGGTCCCAAAAGCGGCTCACTATGTCCGAGGTGTTGTTAACCTGAGGGGAGAGGTTATACCGGTGATTGATCCCAGAATCATTTTCGGTCTCAAAGAAGGAAAAGAGAATGAGAATACCAGGATCATAATAGTATCGGTGGACGATATCACAATCGGTCTCATAGTTGACACTTCTTCGGAGGTAATTGAGATAAGCAATGAATTTATTGAGGAAACCCCTGAGGGAGTCGGAAGCGGGGATCAAAGCTATATTTATGGTATAGGCAAAGTAGGGGAAAGGCTTGTTATATTACTGGACATGGTTAGGATTGTTACTGTGTAAGGGAATACATAACTTTACAGCCAGAAAAGGGTGTGATTTTTATGGGGATATCAATTGACAATCTGAACAACCTGCAAATAGATGTCTTAAAGGAAATTGGGAATATAGGTGCAGGGAATGCTGCTACAGCCTTATCAAAAATGATATCAAAAAAGATAAACATGGATGTACCCGTAGTTAATATCCTTGAGTTCAAAAATGTAGCCGAATTAGTCGGAGGCCCTGAGGTTGAGGTAATCGGCATCTATTTTAAAGTGAATGGAGACATTGCGGGCAGTATCATGGTCCTTCTGGATAAAAAGTCAGCTAAGATGCTTACAAATCTGATAATGTATAAGGATGAAGAAGGGGAAGAACTGGACGAAATGGATTATTCCGCATTGCAGGAAATAGGGAATATCCTGTCGGGTTCTTATTTGTCATCCTTATCAACACTGACCAATCTGAAACTTGTTATGTCAGTGCCTTCCCTTGCCATAGATATGGCCGGAGCAATACTCAGCGTTCCGATGATACTGTTTGGACAGGTTGGAGACAGGGTAATGCTTATTGAAACAGTCCTCAGTGAAGGTACAAATCAAGTTAGAAGTCACTTTTTTCTTATTCCGGATGAGGATTCTTTTGAGATCCTACTTAAGAGCTTAGGGGTAGTATAGTATGGCAGAAATAATTAAAGTTGGAATGGCTGATTCAAATATTGCATGTCCTCCGGGGATACTTACTACATTAGGGCTTGGCTCTTGCGTCGGTATTTGCCTCTATGACTCCAGCACCAGAATATCCGGACTGGTACATATTATGCTTCCTGACAGCAAGCAGATAAAAAACAATGCAAATCCGGCCAAGTTTGCAGATACCGGGATCAGTGTTTTAGTAGAGGATATGGTTAGGACAGGGGCCAGAAGGAAAAAAATAGTCAGCAAAATAGCCGGCGGATCACAGATGTTCAGCTTTAATGATTCAAGTGATGTGATGAGAATTGGTTCAAGAAACGTTACTGCCACAAAGGAAATATTAAGGCAATTGAACATACCTCTAATTGCAGAGGATACCGGTGGCAATTACGGGCGTACTATTGAATTATTCTCAGAAACTGGTATATTATTAATAAAAACCATAGGTTATGGAACGAAGCAAATATAAGGCATTTGTTCCGAATGGAGCTTATATGAGGATTATCGACAATATACCATTGATTGCAGTTAACACCGCATTATTGATTAATATCATATTTGGTATAAAAAATGATATAGGTTTTTCCGAGTTAATGATAAGGTGCATAATAGTGACTATTACATCCGGCATATTTTCTTTCCTTATAAAAATAATTATTAAAAAGGCTATAAAAAACAGCAGGATTAATAGGAAAATCACTAAAAAAAATAAAGAAAAAGCAGAGAAGGCAAAAGAATTATCTGAAAAAAGCACCAAACCGATTCTGGATATCAAAGTACCTCCTTTAGATGATAAAGAGCTTTTTAATTCGGGAAATGATGACGACAGTGAATTTATTGAAGTGAACCCTGCTAATATGAGCGGTCTTAGTCAGATTAAACAGGATTAGCAGCGCCGCGGGGAGGTATTAACAGAGATGACTAATCTATGGGAAGCATATAATAAAACAAAGTCTACTGATATTCGTGAAGAATTGATAATGAATTATATAGATATTGTAAAGTTTATAGCAGGCAGATTATATGCCAGTTATGGGAACAATGTTGAATTTGATGACCTGGTAAGTTATGGAGTATTTGGATTAATAGACGCTATTGACAAATATGATATAACCAGGGGTGTTAAATTTGAAACCTATGCTCAGCTTAGAATAAGAGGGGCTATAATTGATCAGTTAAGGGAAATGGATTGGCTTCCCCGTTCAGTCAGGCAGAAATCAAAAGAAATTGAAAAAGCATATTTTGAACTGGAAAACAAACTGGGGAGACCGGCTACCGATGAAGAGGCAGCAGACAGTCTTGGATTGTCTCTTGAGGATTTTCAAAAGAAGATACAAAATATTACTGTGTACTCCGTAGTATCTCTTGATGACCTCCTGGAACAAAAAAGGGAGGTGACCAGCAGTGAAGAGGATAAACAAACCGAGACCCCCGAAAACATAATTAACAGTAATGAACTGAGGGATACTCTCGCCTCTGCAATCAACAGCCTTCCTGAGAAAGAGAAAAAAGTTGTTTCGCTTTATTACTATGAAGAACTAACATATAAAGAAATAGGGAAAATTTTAAGTATTTCAGAATCAAGAGTTTCACAAATACATACAAAAGCGATAATAAGGCTGAAAAACAAAGTCAAAAATCTATTTGAACGATAGGGGATGTTATTAAATGGATAGTGAATATATCATTCTCGATGGCAAAGACTACCAAAAGCTGATAGAAGAAGGTATGAAGCATTTTAATGTTTCTGAAAACGAGCTTCATGTAGAAGTCTTGGAAAGCAAAAAAAATATTTTTTCCTCTTATTATAAATTGAGACTCAGCCATGAAGAGAAAAAAACCATGAAGATTCTTGAGAGCAGTATTGATAGCATCCTGATCGAAAACAAAAAATTAGACGATAAGAATATTGAATTTGACTTTATAGAGGACGGAGTATACATTAAGATAGGTAAAGCTGTCACTATTGCAGACATTGTAGCAAAGTCCGATTTACGAAGGATTCAAAACATTGATCTGTCAAAAGCAAAACAGGCCTTGGAAGTGGGAAACCTTAGCAACTGGATAAAGTTAGCAGATCCCCAGGAGGAGAAAAAACTTAACAGCGAATGTATAGTCAAGTTTTCAAACGATAATATGAAGGCATTCATTACTTTAACCAGGCCTATCGGAGGGGAGAAATCATCCGAGAAATCTGTAAAAGAAGCGCTTATGCTTAGTAATGTGATTTTCAATATTAATGAAGAAGAAATCAAAAGGGCTGTGGATAACGAAATATATGAAGAGGAGATATTGATTGCAGAAGGCATTGAACCCCAGGCGGGCGAAGATGCGGATATTATTTTTCATTTCGACATATCCACGGAAATGATGCTGAGCATGGATAAAGACGGGAAAATAGACTACCGTGAATTATCACTGATAAAAAACGTTAATACCGGACAGAAGCTTGCAACCTTGATACCCCATACCGAGGGAATACCCGGTAAAGATGTGACTGGCATGGAGGTTCCCGGCAGAGATGGGAAAAAGTTGACATTGCCGAAAGGAAAAAATGTTGAGATAAGCGAGGACGGAATAGAACTGACCGCTGCGGTGGATGGCGAAGTAAAGCTTGTTGATGGGAAGGTAAATGTATTCCCGGTTTATGAAGTAAGAGGAAATGTTGACAACTCAACAGGAAACATAAGGTTTAACGGGAAAGTCGCCGTTAAGGGCAATGTTCTTACTGGGTTTCTTATTGAGGCTGATGGGGATGTAGAAGTGCAAGGGGCTGTCGAAGGGGCAATAATCAAATCAAATGGGAGTATTGTTCTTCATAGGGGAATACAGGGAATGAACAGGGGAGAACTAACCTGTGAGGGAGATCTTACTGCCAGATTCATAGAAAACAGCAAGATCAATGTTAAGGGAAACATACAATGTGATGCGATCATGCATAGCCAGGTAACCTGCGGGAGAAAGCTGGAGGCAGCCGGCAGGAAGGGTTTGTTGGTTGGAGGCACTTTCAAGGTGGGGGAAGAAATAAAAGCCAAGGTCGTAGGCTCTCCAATGGCGACGGTCACTGAGTTGGAGGTTGGCACCAACCCTGACATGAGAGCGAAATATGAAGAAATAAAGAATGAGCTCAAGCAGGTTACCGATAACCTGGATAAGACTGCCAAAGCCGTTGAGCTTCTTACAAAGATGGGAAGCGGTACAGAACTGTCTCCGGATAAGAAAGATCTGCTTGATAAGTCAACAAAGTTGAAATCAATGCTTCAGGAAAAGCAGGACCAGGTCTTGAAGGAGCAAAGTGAACTGGAGCAGTATTTTGAAGAACTTTCGAGAGGGAAAGTAAAGGTCCTTGACGTCATTTACCCGGGCAGCAGGATAATAATAGGCAGCAGCATGATGTACATCAAGGACTCAATAAAGTATGTTTCTTTTTACAGGGCCAACGCAGAGATAAAAATGCTTTCCTATAAGGATATGTAATAAAACTTAGGAGTGATTTTTATGACTATAAGGCCTGTTGATTTGCAGACAATGATACCTAAGCTTCCGGAAGCACAAAAAGCAAAAAATGCGGAAAGTGAAGCACAAAAGAATACTCTTATGATCAATATACATAAAGAGCAGCAAAAGCATGAAAAAGATACCAGGCAGGTAATTGAAGCGGCAAAAGCCCATGAAGCAAAGATAAACAGGGACGGTCAGCAGAAAAAAAGGCAAGGCGGGCAGGAAAAACGCAGCAGGGAAGATAAAACCAGTGATAGCGATGAACGTAGCAGGGAAGACAAAGAGAAATACGTCCCCAAAATAGATATAAGGATATGAATGGGGTGCTTTCATGGCAAACTATGTTTTGATGGCAATAGGAATATTTACAATACTGATTACTTCGGTATTGCTTTTTCTTGATAGAATTAAGGGCGAAGACGTATATTTAAGTATAGACATAAAAGAACAGGAAATTAAAAAAGTAATTGAAGATGCTGATGAAATCATATCAGAACTCAATTATACCTCTGAAATGGTAGTAAAAGAAATTGAAGAAAAACTGAGTAGCTTCAGAAATGAGCTGAGAAGTTGCGAAAGCATTGGAACCAGTCCTCCTGCAGCAGAAAAGAAAGATAATGCGATTGTGTCACCTATAGCCGTTAATCCGGCAAAAAAGAAAAAAATAACCGGAGATGACAAGTCAAATGACGTAGACCCCGAGGGAAAGCTTAGCCAAAAACAGCAGATGGTTTTTGATTATGCCTCCCAAGGAATGAGTGTGACAGATATTGCTAAACAAATGAACATAGGGCAGGGAGAGGTAATGCTGATTTTATCACTGAATAATGAGGTAGAATAATGGGAAGCTATCATTTCAAAAATATAATGCTTGGCGCAGGAATAGGTCTGGTTATTTCATCAATGGTCAATATCAATATGAATTCCAGAGAGCTTACAATTGACGAGATCAAAAAAGAGTCTGAGAAGCATGGACTCATCATTCTTACAGAAGAGGAGATACTGAATAGCCAGCCCCGAGCAGATGAGCCTTCCCCTTCCCCTGTTAATGAAATTTCTGTGGAAATCAAAAGCGGGATGGGGGCTGAAGATATTGCAGCTATTTTGAAGGAGAAGGGCATTATCAAAGACGAGAGGAGCTTCCTGAACAGGCTGAAAGAGCTCGGAAAAGAAAGCATGCTCAGATTGGGCAGTTATAAAATTCAATTAAATTTGAATTATGATGAAATAATAGATATTCTAACAAAATGAAATTCTTGCGATGCAAGATTTTTTTTGTTCATTTGTATTTAGGATGAGCCGGTATACAGCAAAGGAATTGTCGGATTTATTTAATATTTTTTAGATGTATACAACATTTACAGAAATATTGTAAAATTAATCATAACAAGCATTTACTGGAATTAATAAGCTATATTTGAATATGAAAAGAGGGGAAGGGCATGCTGATAAAACCTGCAAGACTGAAAGAAGGAGACACGATTGGCATAGTCTCTCCTTCCAGCGGGATCTGGAAAAGGAGCGATATGCTTAGAAGCATCGAAGAAATTGAAAGTTGGGGCTTTAAGATAAAAATAGGTGAAAACGCATATAACAGCAGGAACTATCTGGCGGGGAATGACAGGGACAGGGCTAATGACCTTATGGAGTTCTTTTCAGATGGAGAAGTAGATGCCATATTCTGCAGTCAGGGGGGTTATGGCGCCTCCCGTGTTCTAAGATACCTGAACTTCGAAATAATTAGGAGTAATCCCAAAATATTTTTAGGATACAGTGATATCACTTCCCTGCATTTGGCAATAAACAAATTTTGCGGCCTTGTTACCTTTCATGGGCCATGTGCCTTAAGTGCAGGCTCAGAAGATATGACACCATACAGATTTGATTATATGATGAAAGCATTGAAGGGTGACAAACCCGTAGGAAAAATTACAATAGGGGCCCAAAATAAGTACTTGTTGAAAATTAATGGGGGCAAGGCCGAGGCACCGGTAATAGGGGGGAATTTGACTCTTATCTGTTCCACTCTTGGTACTCCCTATGAGATTGAGACCGAAGGCAGAATACTATTTATAGAGGAACTGGATACAGAACCATGGATCATTGATCATATGCTCACACACTTGTTAAATTCAGGCAAACTCCAACAGGCAGCAGGTATAGTTGTGGGAGAATGTATGAACTGCGAACCTCTTAAGCATAATCCGGGGTTTCCCAATCAATGCAGCCTTGAGGATATTATTTATGACCTACTGCAGCCTTTAGGTTTGCCTATGCTTTACGGACTTCCATTAGGACATACCAAAGATCTGGCAACAATCCCCCTGGGTGTTGCTGCATTGGTCGATGCTGATAACGGCATATTTGAGATCACCGAGGTGGCTACAGTTTAAATTAATACGGGAGGTAATAATATGAAGAGGATATTATCTTTTATCATCTGTATTGTAATGCTGATAGGGCTTTGTCCGGCTGCGGCTTTTGCCGATACACCCTCCGGCATGCTTAGAATCGGTGTTGCGGAAGAGCCGGACAGCCTAAGTCCGTTAATTACATATGAGAGGGCTTCCGCAGAAATCTTTATGCTTATTTATGATTCTCTTATAACCTTTGACAAAAACATGCAGCCTGTTCCATCATTGGCCGAAAGCTGGGAAATGGATAAGAACGGATTGCGATGGACATTTAGGCTTAAGAAAGATGTTAAATGGAATGATGGAGAAAGCTTTACTTCAAAGGATGTGAAGTTCACCTATGAACTTATGAAAAACTCGGAGCTGGGACTATACACGGATCTGGTAAAAGATATAGAATCTATAGAGATACCTGATGACCATACCATAATATTTAAGACCGAAAAGCCCAAAGCCAATATGCTTCAAAATATCACTCCAATATTGCCCGAACACATATGGAAGGTTGTTGAAGAAGATCAATATGAAGTTTTTGATAATCAAAACCCCGTTGGTACAGGTCCCTTTATGTTAAAAGAATGGAAGAAAAATGAATATATCAGCTTTATCTCCAATAAGGAGTATTTCAAGGGAGCTCCCAGGGTTGACGGACTGATTTACATTATTTATGCAAACCGTGATACTATGGCCCAATCAATAAAACTGGGAGAAATCGATGCTGCCCTGGGCCTATACAAAAGCAATACAAAAGCAATAGAAAATGATAAGGATATTGAAATATACAATTTTTCAGAAAACGGATTCACCGAAATGGCCTTTAATTGCAGAGCTGACGGGACTTCCAAAGGGAACCCTCTTATTCTGGACAAGGTGGTAAGGCAGGCTATCGAATATTCCATAGACAAACAGAAAATAATCGATATGGTATATGAAGGGGAAGGAGAATTTGGGACTACTCTTATTCCCGTTTCCCAAAAGAAATTCCATTACAATCCCCAGGCATCAGAGCTTAGGGGATATTCTCCCGAAAAGGCATCGGAGCTATTGGAATCGGCAGGTTATAAAGATAGTGACGGGGATAGTTTCAGACTTCTTCTGAGATCAGAGAATACAATGGAAGTCAAAGCAGGCCAAATGATCAAGGGATACCTTAAAGATGCGGGAATAGGGGTGGAATTGGAGACTCTTGATGATGGAGCATTAAATGATAGAATATTCAGCTCTGCCGATTATGACATGTTTATTTGGGGCTGGGGGGGAGACGTGGATCCGGGAACGTTGCTAAGGGTTCTAACGACCAATCAGATAGACAACCTGAATGATGCCTATTACAGTAATCCGGAGTATGATAAATTAGTTGAAGATCAAGCCTCAAATATGAACCCTGAAGAAAGAGTAAAAATGGTTCATGATGCTCAAAGACTGTTATATGAGGATTTACCTTATATAATACTGTTCTACGAAAAGGAGCACCAGATAGTCAGGAGTGACATGGTACATGACATAGAACCTACTGTCAGTGGCGCTGTGTTTTATGCCGATACCCCGTATAATTATATAAAAGCCACTTTGGCGGGTACAGAAAAAGCACCTGTACAGGACAAACAAGAAGATATAAAGGGTTGGAAACCGAATTATACATTATATTTAATAGTTGCTATCGTAGTGGCGATTCTCGCATATATAATGGTCAAGAAAAAGAGAAAATCAAAGGAAGAGTGGTAGAAGATGAGCAGGACATATTTTCTGAAAAAGTTCATTTTCGCTCTTATCACTGTTTTTGCCATATTGATCATCAACTACTTTCTTTTCAGGATCATGCCCGGGGACCCTGTCAGTATGCTTGTGAGGAATCCGAAAATGTCGCCGGAGGCAGCCCGCCGGATCAGAGAAATTTTTGGACTGGATAAACCCTGGTATGAACAGTTTGCAATTTATGTAAGAAGCCTCTTCAAAGGTGATATGGGGACCTCTTTCATTTATAGGAAGCCTGTCTCCGGCATCATTATTGAAAGGCTGGCAGCAAGCCTCGTTCTTACAGTAATTGCAGAGATAATTGCCATTGGGGCAGGATTGTTACTTGGAATAATAGCAGCATGGAAAAGGGGGAAAAGAACGGATATCCTGGCCTTGGGTTTTTCTTTGGTGACCTATGCAATGCCTACGTTCTGGCTTGGTGTACTGATGATTGCATTTTTCAGCGTGAACTTAAGACTGTTCCCTACCTCTGGAATGATATCTCCGGAGATGGTGTTTGCAGAGGGTTTTGTTAAGTTGAAAAACATCGGCTGGCATATGGTTTTGCCTGCTATAACCCTCTCTCTTGTCCTGATAGGCGAATATATGCTTGTAATGAGGAGTACCCTTATAGAAGTTCTCACTGAAGACTATATTGTTACAGCAGAAGCTAAAGGGATGGACAGGAACGGCATACTTAAAAAGCATGCACTTCCTAATGCCATGATACCCATAGTCACCCTTATTTCAATGAATTTGGGATTTACAATAACAGGAGCTCTGCAGGTTGAGACTGTGTTTTCCTGGCCGGGCCTGGGGCGGCTAATGTATGATGCGCTTCAGGCAAGGGATTACCCTCTCCTTCAGGGTATATTCCTTATTACCAGCCTGTGTGTTGTGGGTGCAAATCTGATTTCAGATATTATGTACGGATATCTGGATCCCAGGGTTAGGAGTTAGGGGGTGGCTTATGAACATTAAACCATTTTGGATGGGACTCAAGAAAAGCAGGATGGGTTTGGCAGGCTTCATACTGTTCATTATAATCCTCATTACCGCAATTATAGGGCCATATATTGTAAAATATGATCCCCTTTCCTTCGGGGAGACGGAGGATAGACTAAGGCCTCCAGACAGTAGGCATCTGCTGGGGACCGATGATTTGGGAAGAGATATTTTGGGGGCGCTTATTGCAGGAAGTAGGGTATCCTTGACTGTCGGATTGCTGGCTACATTGATCTCAATGGTGATCGGCACCTTAACGGGGTTGGTGTCGGGTTATGCCGGAGGAAAAACAGATATATTACTTATGAGGATCACGGATATTTTTCTGGTATTGCCCTGGCTGCCTCTTATGCTGGTGCTTGCCGCGCTTATCGGCTCCGGTATCTGGAATATCATTATGGTCATAGGCCTGACAGGATGGGCAGGGACAGCAAGGCTCGTAAGGGCTCAGACTCTTACTGTAAAGGAAAGGCAGTATATAGAACGGGTAAAATCTTTAGGGGCTTCTCAGAGTTATATTATAATACATCACATATTGCCCAATATATTCCCGATTGTTTTTTCAAATACTGTATTGATAACCGCAGCTTCCATACTTTCCGAAACGACCCTGAGCTTTTTGGGGATGGGGGACAGCACAAAGCCAAGCTGGGGAATGATGCTTCATTTCGCCTTTGAATCCGGGGCGGCAAACAACAGGGCATACTGGTATCTTATACCTCCAGGGCTGTGTGTACTTTTAGTGGTGCTTTCCTTTACATTAATGGGGTATGCCTTTGATGAAATACTGAACCCAAAATTGAGGAGTAGATGATATGGAAATTTTAAGTGTAAAAGATCTAAAGACCTATTTCAAAATCGGGGGTAAGGAGCTTAAGGCAGTAGATGGAGTAAGCTTTTCACTATTGAGTGGTGAGGCATTGGGGTTAGTTGGAGAATCAGGTTGCGGCAAAACCACTACAGCCTTGTCAATAATGCGTCTGCTTTCTCAAAACGGAAGAATAGCAGGGGGAGAGATAATATTTTGCGGAGAGGATATTGTCAAAAAAAGTGATAGGGAAATTAGAGAAATAAGGTGGAAGGATATATCAATAATATTTCAGGGAGCGATGAACGCCCTGAATCCCGTCATTGCGGTAGGGGATCAAATTAAGGAAGCAATACTGCTCCATGAAAAAACAAGTGAGAATGAGGCCCGCAAAAGGGTGAAAGAGCTGTTCGAGCTTGTGGAAATAGACAAAAAAAGGGTGAGACAATACCCGAATGAATTTAGCGGGGGCATGAGGCAGAGAGTGATGATCGCAATGGCTCTGGCATGCAGGCCCAAAGTAATAATAGGTGATGAGCCTACTACCGCTCTTGATGTAATGGTACAGGCTCAGATATTCGAGCTTATTGGAAAGCTTAGAGCGGAGCTTGGAATGGCTATGATATTAATAACCCATGATTTGTCTGTACTATCGGATACATGTGAAAGGGCTGCCATCATGTACGGGGGGAAGATCCTTGAATGCGGCAGGATAGAAGAATTGTACAGCAATCCCATGAACCCTTATACGAATTTGCTTTTGAGTTCTTATCCGGATATTACAAAAGATAAAAAAATGCCCTCTTCAATTCCTGGGTCACCTCCGGAGTTGATAAACCCTCCGCAAGGATGCAGATTTCACCCAAGATGTCCCTATTCATTGGAAAAATGCAAAAATGTGGAGCCAGCCATTGAATTTGTATCAGAAACTCATAGCTATTCATGTCACAGGGGAGGTATACATTAATGGAGAGCTTACTTAAAACAGAGAGGCTAAAAGTAAAATACCCTGTAAAATCAAGTTTCCTGGATGTGATTGCAGGAAAGGAAAAGAAGTACGTACATGCGGTAAATGATATAAATTTTGGAATAGGAAAAGGGGAAATATTTTCAGTGGACAGTTAAGGAGTCCCTTCGGGACGAATCAAAAAGAAAGGAAAGCGACAAACTGTTGTTTGTCGAATACTTGCTGTCATTGCGAGCCAGTTCGCAAACTGGCGTGGCAATCCCCCGGATGAATGGAACCAGATAATGATTACCGCCAA
>CAYURW010000022.1:0-29421 GCA_964447145.1 uncultured Clostridiaceae bacterium | reverse complement strand
TATTAACATAATCCATAAATATCGCGTTTTTTAGTCCCATACTCGAAATTTTGTCCAAAATACAAGTAAATTTCAATTAGAGAACAAAATCGGCTTGCCCCATTTGTTGCTCATGTGCCATATCCTTCGGAGACTCTGACGCAGGCACTTAAATCAATGTTTTTTACAGTTCGTTTATAATACTGACAGAAGCGCTGGCCCCAATTCTTGTGGCCCCTGCCTCAATCATCTCCAGAGCACTTTCGAGGCTTTTTATTCCTCCTGCGGCCTTAACGCCCATATTTGGTCCTATTGCCCTCAGCATCAGGGTTACATCCTCTACCGTTGCACCGCTTTTTGAGAAGCCGGTGGAAGTTTTTACGTAATCAGCGCCGGCCTTTTTTGAAAGCTCACAGGCTATAATTTTTTCTTCGTCAGTCAGAAGACAGGCTTCTATTATGACCTTTAGCAAGGCCTTCCCTCTGCAAACATCAACCACGGCCCTTATATCCTCTTCAACAATATCCAATTTATTAGATTTAAGTGCCCCGATGTTTATGACCATGTCAATTTCGCCTGCTCCGTTTTCAATGGCCTGTGCCGCTTCAAAGGCTTTGACTTCTTTTGTTGCTGCCCCCAAAGGAAAGCCTGTCACTGCACAGACTTTTGTTTCCGTCCTGCGCAGAAGGGAATCAGCCAGCTTCACATTACAAGGGTTCACACATACCGATGCGAATTTGTATTCTGAAGCCTCCCTGCATAGTTCGACTATATCTGCCTCTGTTGCATCAGGCTTTAATACAGTATGGTCAATGTAACCGGCTAATTCTGTCTTATCCATATAAATCCTCCATTTTGCTGCTTATCTTATGATTTCACCCATAACACTGTTTTGTAGTCCTGCTGCATTTCCTTCTTCAATGTCAATATGCATATCCAACGCAAAAGTAGGATGAACCCTGACCATGACATTTTCAAGGATTATTGCCCTTTCATCCCCTATTCTTACTTTTATTATATCTCTGTCCTTAAGCCCGAATTTCTCGGAATCGCTTGTATGAAGATGAAGATGTCTTGCAGCGACTATGACTCCTTCTTTTATTTCAACCTTTCCCTTTGGGCCGATGATTGTGCATCCGGGAGTTCCCTTTATATTGCCTGAAGGCCTTACCATTGCTTCCACTCCCATGGTTCTTGCATCATACATCGAAATTTCGATTTGGGTTTCCGGTCTGACCGGGCCCAATATCCTTACACCTTTGAGAGTTGATTTCGGGCCCACAATATCCACTTTCTCATCGCAGGCATATTGCCCCGGCTGCGAAAGATCCTTGATATTGGTGAGCTCATGCCCCTCGCCGAATAGTATTTCCAAGTGCTCCTTAGATACGTGAATATGTCTGTTTGACATATTAATAGGTATTAGATTTTCCATTACCATCCCTCCAATTATTCATTTTGTTATTTTTAATGACTCATATGCCTTAATCATTATTGCGCATTCGATTCTCTTTTTTTGAAGCTTGCATTCAATATCATAGGGCTCCCCCAGGTCATTGTTAAAAGCTGATGCATTTGCCCGGCAGCCGCCGCTGCAATAAAACCTTGCCCAGCATTTTCTGCATTTTTCTTTATGGTATACCGTGTTCACGGAAAACTCTTTTTGAAGGTTTTTGTTGGTTACTCCTTTCCAAATATCTCCCATAAGGTATTCCTGTCTCCCGACAAACTGGTGGCAGGGATAAAGCTCTCCCTCAGGGGTGACGGCATAATATTCTGCTCCAGCGCCACAGGAAGAAACCCTCTTGTAGACGCACGGACCTCCGTCTAAATCCATAATGAAATGATAGTACCTAAAACCCTTCCCCTTTTCGTTGTACTCTATATACTTACTTGCAAGCTCATCATACTCCCGATAAATTCTCGGGATATGCTCCTCACGGATAGAGTAAGCTCTTTCCTTTGAGCCGACAACAGGCTCTATGGAAATTTCCCTGAAGCCTTCATTTGCCAAATGCAGCACATCGCTGCAAAAATCCAGGTTGTCTGCTGTGAAAGTTCCTCTTATATAATAACTTTTATCTCCTCTAAAGTCTATAATGCTTTTCAGCTTTGGCATAATACTGTCGTAGGTGCCGGAGCCGTCCGCAAACTTCCTGATGGAGTCGTTGACCGCTTTCCTTCCGTCTATACTAAGAACTACATTGTCCATATATTCATTGATAAACCCGGCTGTTTCATCATTCAGCAGGCTTCCGTTAGTCGTGACCGTAAAGCCGATTTTCTTCCCGTATTCCTTTTCTTTTTCCTTTGCATAAAAAATCGTTTCTCTTATTACATCAAAATTCATAAGGGGTTCCCCGCCGAAGAAATCAACCTCTAATCTTTTTCTGGGTCCTGAGGTCTCAAGCAAAAAATCGATTGCCCCGGCTGCCACCTTAAAGGGCATCAGCTTACGGCCCCCGTGATATTCCCCTGTCTGTGCAAAGCAATATCCGCATCTCATGTTGCAATCATGGGCAACATTCAGGCACAAAGCTTTTGTAAAAGTCTCTCTTTGTTCTTTCAACACCTTGTCCATAAACGTATCATCAGAGTATAGCAGTCCTTGCCCTTCAAGCTCTTTAATCTCGTTCCACACTTCCCTGATATCACAGGCTTTGTATTGCTTCCCCAATTTTTCTATTAAAACTTCAATGCTACAGGGGTAATGGCACAGTATGTCCCAAGTAAGCTCATCAACTATATGTACCGCACCGCTATTTACATCTATTACAATTTTTAATCCGTTCTGTTCAAACATGTGAAGCATAAAAGGCCCCCGAATTTAAGATTTTGCACATGACTATTCTATTATAATTTACGTTGGGTGTCAAACCAAAATAAAGCCGCCAAAAATGGCGGCAAATATTATTGCGTGGCTTTGTTAAGATCGCCTACCAATTCATCCGTGTTCAGCCTGTATTTGAGAGCAGCCTGCTCTACTGTCATATAAAGAGCCCCGCCTCAGCCAAAGCATTTAATCCCGTGATTCTTGAATACCTCTTCAAGCTGCGGATGCTTATACAGTATATCGTCTATAATCATACCCTTGTCTATCATTTTTCCACCCCCATTTATTATATGCAGATTTGAATTTAAAAAACAGAAAGCAAAAAATCTGAAGTATATACTTCGAAGCACAATAGCACGTGCACATTAGAGTATACCCCTACCAGGTATATGTTTCTGACTATAGAATATCACCGTTCCTACTAATTGTCAATACTGTTGTTTTCAATGACAAGCTAAATGCTAATATCTGTCAATATGGTTTATTTCCAATGATAAGCCAATTGTCAATGCTGCTTTTTCATACATCGCCTTTATCCATTCTGCTTTTTTCTAAATATCTGACTGCGCTCAGCGATGCAACATTACCTTCGCCTATGGCCTTTGCAATTTGGTAAGGTTTCCCGGTACAATCCCCGCAGGCAAATACCCCTTCAATGCTGGCAGCCATATTCCTGTCCGTTCTGATTGAGCCCTCCTCAATCTCCAGCCCCTCTATCAGCTGATTCACAGGAATCACATTTCTGATTATGAATACCGCATCTACCCTAAGCTCCCTCCGGTCAGTCATAAGGCTGCTCACCCTGTTTCCGTCCCCCTTTATCGCCGAAGCCTTTTCCTTAAGAAGCTTTATTTTCTCCCTAAGCTTTGGTTCAGTTCGGTATTTAGGTATATAATAGACCTCGGAGCAAATTTCGGAAAGGAAATTTGCCTCCTCTTCCCCTTCTTCATTTTCAGCAATTATGGCAATAGGCTTGTTCCTGTATAGTGGGCCGTCGCAGGTGGCACAGTAGCCTACACCTCTTCCCAGGTATTCCTTCTCCCCCTCAAAATACTTTGCCTTTTCGTGGCCTGTTGCTATAATTATTGATTTTGCCTCGTGGAACTCATTTCCGGTATTTATTGAAAAATATCCTCCCATGTCAAGTATGTTATATGCTTTTTCTTTTCTGATTTCGACCCCCATAGAAACAGCATGCTCCCTAAAGCTCTCCAAAAGCTCCGTTCCGCTTATCCCTTTCAGTCCGGGATAATTGTCAATTTGGGGTGCCTTCATAAGCCCGGTGACTTTTTCATTGCCTCCCAGAATAAAAAAGTCCTTATTCCTTATCTTAAGGTTCAATGCGGCGGAAAGAGCAGCAGGGCCCCCTCCGATAATGACAACATCCATCAATTCAAATCATCCTCCGTTATTATTTTGTCCTAGCCCCTCATAATGAACATTATCTCCAAAGCCATCATCCCAACAAATATAATAAGGCTTATAAGAAGCGGCCATGATATTTTTATATCCTTCAGCAAGCCTAAAGCTACTGCGTCCGATCCGGATGCCGCTGCTTCCGGATGCCTGTCGTTCAGAGCCTTTAGGCATAATACCATTATGGCACCTGTAAAGGGCACTATTGCTCCAAAAAGAACGGCTGCTCCAATCAAGGATGGGGTAGTCATACCTTCCTGGATTTGCAGGTTGCTTATATTCTTGTAAAAAGGCATATTCATAACAACGTATCCAAAGGTAACAGAGATTGCATTATTAATAAAATGGCCCAGAATTCCGGCAAAAATAGAATTTGTTTTGTATACGACAAAGCCCAGTACTATTCCCAGAAAAAAAGGAGCCGCCATATTCTGTATATTAAGATGCAATACAGAGAAAAACAGGGCCGATATTATAATGCCCCTCCACATCCCAAATCTTTCATAGGCTCTTAACAGAATGCCCCTGAACAATATTTCTTCGCAAATACCTGCCGATCCGGCTATTATAAGGAGGAGAGTCAAATATTCCCTGGGATTCTCCGCAAAAGGGATATCAGGCAGAATAAGGTTCCCCGCCGTGCTTATTAATATTTGCGCAATCAGATTAATAAATACCGCAACAAAATATGATGATAAAAATGCTACAATTATAAGCAGAACATCAACGAGACCTATCCTATTGAGCCTAAACTCCTCTTTTATTGAAGTGCCCTTGATTTTGGCATAAATAATTGCAGGCAGTGCAATCAATAAAAACTCCGTTATCAAAATCCCATAGTGAAAGCTTCGCTTTTGTACAAAGTAACCTACCGTTACAAACAGAATCATTACAATCATATATAATATATTAGCGCCAAAAATTGATAGCTTGTCCGAATCCCGCAATTCCAATACAACATCCTCCTGCAAATACTGACTTGTGCCATATATATTCATATCAGCATACTCCTTGATCACCGCAGAGTATTCTCCTGCAAACATTGCTCCCTATCTGAATATCATGCTTTCGTTTCTTATTAGGGGCTCTTCCACTACCATATGCTCTATGCTCAGGGGGCCGCCGTCCACCGTAGGCATCACCCTTTTTATATTCTCAAATTCTGTCATAGTATTCACGATAGAATTTATTGTCATGCTCTCCCCTGCAGCTCCGCCCCAATGATTCGTATGCATCTCTCTGGAAAAATCAACTTTAAGAAGGTCATCTTCCCGTTCAATATACAGGACTTTAACTCCCTCCGGTATGGTTCTGTACAGGTTCTCCGATTCTGGTCCTGATATAAGCTCCTCCAATACTATTTGGTAAAACTCATTTTCATCTATATCCTCCCTGACAAAAATAGTCCTTTTTTCCGGAACCACAAACATTGCCTGAGAGTCTGCAAAGTATAGGGTGATCTCCTTTTCGGATTTATCTCCTGTATTGAAATCAATAAATTCCATGAAGCCGTATGGTTCACCGCTGGGGGCAATTAGTTCCTTCCCCTGTACAAGTATTTTTACCTTCTTTACTTCATCAAATTGAAGCATTGTATCAACGACGGAAGATACCGATGCCGCTTCGTGCATCATTCCGGAGAAAACACCGAACTCTTTTGAAAAATCAACAATGATATTTTCATTTTCAGTTTTGACACTCAATATCTTTGTGGTATTATTAATACTATTTTCAAATTTGCTGCTGTCTGCGGGACCCGAAATCAGCGCTTTAAGGGTATTGATATATTTGCTTTTTCCGTCTTTGTATACTATGTCGCTGTTTTCTATGCCCAATCCGGTATTACCTTTCAAAGCATAGTACAGCTTGACATTTTGGGACTTTGTGCCACCCTTTGGAAAACAACCCGAAGCAAATAACATCATAAAAGCAAGCAACAGCCATAATTTTTTCATATACAAAACCTCCGTAATATCATATATGGTTAACATTATCAGGGATTACCCCTGTATAAATATGTATGTTCAAGAATCCGTCCTTATAAACCTCAGGATAAGTGAACCTATAATAAGCATTGCTGCCATTTCAGCAATATATATGTACGATATGGAAAGGGCCATATCGGTGAAAAATTCCTGGGGAAAGATGTTTACCAGTCTGTCTGCCGCAGGATCCAGCAGCCACAGCTCATTGGAAAAGAATATTTCATGAAATATTGTAAAATATTTATAAAAATCAATATTCATAAGTATTATAAGCGCAATAACAGGTATAATTCCGGTGAAGGCTGCTGCAATGCTATACCTTGCAAGCTTCCGCATTCCCTGTCTTAATGGTCTCCTGCGAAATAGCAAAAAAATCACAATTATTATGTAAATCAAGGAAATATCCCTTATAAGCTTGCCTTTAACAAAAAGCTCCTTAACATCGACCATATGGTCCTTGTCCCTTTGGCTGAAAAATTCTTCTTCACCTTTCCTGAAACAAGCCTTAAAATCCAGGTCCTCCCTTTTGCCCTCGAGATACATCAGAAGCTTTTCTGTCGAATCCATAAGCTGGGGCATATCCATTCCTATGTGCTCCGGAATACTGTATTTGATGTATTCTTCCCTGTAATATCCCCTATTATAAGCCACAAGCTGCACATCCGTAAGCAACAGCACAATGGGCACCGATATAACAAAAATAATTACAAAAAATATATTTAGCTTCTTCATTTGCACCCCTTTTATATTTATGTCCAGATATTTATTATTATATATTAACATAACCAAAGCCAACCTGTATCTTTACATACTGCTATAATAAAATCATATCCACCCTGTATATCAATATGAAGCTGCAATAGCAAATCATATCCACCCTGTATATCAATATATTTCTATACTACCAGAAAACGCTTAAAAAATCACTTTTTAAGCTATATGTTTCGCACTAAACATTTTCCCAAATTCATATGTCGTGAAAAGTACATTTCATTTCTCTGCCAATATTCCGCCCATGTTCCAAAATTAGAAAAACATACAGGCTTATAGAAGGGCTAAAACTGCATCAGAAATAATATAATAGCAGGCTAAAGGAAACAATATATTTGAAGAGGTGGTTTCTTTGAATATCATAAAGTCATTATACAAATTTACAGCTGCACTTATCATATTATCCATGATCGGCTTTACCTCATGCACCGCTCAAAAAAAGCCCGACTTGCAGAACACCCGCAAACAGGCCGAGGAAAAAAAACCTCCCGAGGAGCTGGATAAATTGAAGGAAAGCATAAAAGGCGTAGAAACAACTCTTATGTCAATGTATGAGGAAAGTAAAAAGCCAATGTTCATTCAGGAAGAAAAAATCGAAAAGCAAGCGGCCCAGGAGAACCAGCAAGGCAATGAAGGGCAGAAAGGGCAATCTGACGGTCAAGGCGGGGAAGGCGGGGAAGGGAGCCAAGATAAAAGTGGCGGCGGTGACGGAGAACAGGGGCAGCAACAGATTCAAAAGCTTCCTCCGGAGCAGCTTAAGCTTAAAATGGAGCAGGAAAAGTATAAAAAATTTGAAAAGGTCATAAAGGATGTCTTAGAACTGCACAGCTCCTGGAACAGCTATGAAACAAAGGCAATTGCAGATTTTGCCATGCAAACTGCAATCAATGATTTTGAATCCTCTCTGAACAACCTGACAAAAATGGTGGAAATCCGGGATACATACCAGAGCCTGCTGGAAGTTAACCAATTGAATAAATACCTTCCTGATTTTTATATGCTCTATGAGCCAAAGGTTCCCCCGGACCTTGACAGGCTGAGATTTGCCTCAAAAAAAATACAGCTTCTGGGGGAGAAGCAGAATTATGCGGGGGCGAACGACGTACTTTTATATTTTGAAAATATCTGGATGACTGCAAAGCCAAAGTTCAAAAGTGATAATTCGGAAGCTGTAAACAAATTTGAATTTGCATTTGCGGATCTAAAAAATGCAATAATAGCAAAAAATGAAATGATAGTCAAAGCCAAGGCGGAGGTATTGCTGAAGCTTTTGGATGAAATGGAAAAAAAGGCGGAAAAATCCGAAAAGCAGCAATAGGCGGTTTGCTGCCTTTGCTGCTTTAACAGGGGCGAACAGTGTCCACCCCTTTAACATCATATAAAAAGATTTACATTTGCCTCGTCCGCTTCTCCTAAATAAGTAGCAACCCCCGCATATTCCAATCCTTCGATAAGCTCCTCCCGCTTTATTCCCATTACATCCATTGACATTGTGCAGGCTATAAACTTCACTCCCATGGCCTGTGCGCTTTCAATTAGCTCCGGCAGGCTGCTGACATTTTTCTTTTTCATTATGTCCTTCATCATCGCCGTTCCCATTCCTCCAAAGTTCATTTTTGAAAGCCCAAGCTTGCCGGCGCCCCTGGGCATCATAAATCCGAACATCTTCTCCATAAAGGTTTTCTTTATCTTGATCTTCTGTGCCTTTCGAAGTATGTTCAGCCCCCAAAAGGTGAAAAATATGGTGACATCATCCCCCATGGCAGCTGCCCCATTGGCTATAATAAGGCCTGCTATGGCTTTGTCAAGATCCCCGCTGAACAATATTATAGTTTTTCTGCTCATAACACACCCTATCCTTTCTTCACCACTGCTTTGATAACTCCATCCTCTTCCGTAAGGCTCACAAGCTCATTGCCTGTCTTTTTGCACCAGGCGGTCAAGTCTTTTTTGAATCCGCTGTCGGTAACCTCTATAGTGATCAAATCGCCACTATCGGATGCCTTTGCAACCTTAAAAAGCTCCACTATGGGTCCGGGGCACTGCAGGCCCCTTGCGTTAATGTATTTTTCCATCATTTTCCCTCCTCTATTCCAATTCATAAGGATAGGCGCTTGTTCCGCCTTCCAGCACCTTCAGATCAGAAAATCCCAGCTTCTTTAGTTTAAGATAAGATAAGTATGCCCTTTCTCCCAATTTGCACACCAAAACTATGGTTTCTTTATTTTTATCGATTTCATCCGCTCTGGCCTCAATTTCATGAAGGGGAATATTGGTTGACCCGGGAATTGCCGATATGAAGAACTCTTCCTCCTCCCTCACATCGAGGATGTTAATGCTTCCTTCCTCCAGCCTTTTGAATACATCGCCGGACTTTATCGTTTCTATTTTCCCTGTAAGCTTGTTCATCATGACATTGGCAGCTAGGATAGTTGAGCTCATTGCCATTGAAAATGGAGGGGCATAAGCCAGATCCAGCATTGCCAGATCAGAAACCCTTGCTCCCAGAGTTATTGCTGTTGCTATTGTATCAATTGGTTTATCTGCTGCGCCATTACCGACTGCCTGAGCCCCCAGGATTTTTTTTGTTTTCTTGTCCACTATAAGCTTTGTAATAATCTGCTTATTGCCTGGGTAGTAGTGGGCCTTGTCATTTGCCGGGACGATGACCGTTTCAATTTCAAAGCCTTCTTTTATTGCATCTCTCTCCGAAAGCCCGGTTTTTGCGGCATTTATTTCAAATAACTTGACTATCGTAGTTCCAAGCACTCCCTCCAGGCTGTCTTTCCCGGATTCATCCCCTTCTCTCAATGCAGCATTATGTCCGGCTATCCTTCCGGTTTTGTTTGATGTGGACCCCATAGGATACCATACCGGCTTTCCTGTGACAAGATTTGTGTTTTCGGCGCAGTCTCCCGCCGCATATACATCTTTAATATTTGTTTCCATGTATTTGTTGACCTTGATAGCTCCGGCTGCACCTGTTTCAATGGCTGCATCTACCGCAAGGGCAGTATTCGGCCTTACTCCGATCGAAAGTATTACCATGTCCGCTTCAATATCCCCTGCAGAGGTTTTTACCGCAGTGACTCTGCCATCGGCGCCTTCAAAGCCCGTGACTTTTTCTCCGGTCAGAATGTTCACTCCCATATCGATCATATGGTTCTGGGCATATAATGCTATCTCCTCATCAAAGGGAGGAAGTATATGGGGCATAAGCTCTACTATTGTAACATCTATCCCTCTCAGCTTCATATTCTCTGCCGTCTCCAGCCCTATGAAGCCCCCGCCGACAACAACAGCTTTTTTTACTTTGCCTGAATCCAGCAGTTCTCTTATCAGCAGTGCATCGGAGACACTCCTCAATGTAAATATATTGCCAAGGTCTATGTTTTCCAGAGGAGGTACAATCGGTGAGGCTCCCGTGGCGATAATAAGCTTGTCATAGGAGTGCTCCTCTGTACTTCCGTTCCTTAGATCCCTTACAACTACTTTTTTCTCCGGTACACTTATTTTGGTCACCTCATGCTCCGTAAATATGTCAATTCCCTGGTTGCTCTTAAAATCCCGGGCAGACCTGACCAGAATCTCCCTCTTCTCCTTTATTACTCCACCTATATAATAGGGCAGCCCACAGCCGGCATAGGATATATATCTTTCCTTCGTAAAGACCTTCACTTCCAGATCAGGATCGTCTCTTTTGGCCTTTGAAGCTGCTTTTGTACCTGCTGCAACCGCCCCTATGACGACTAACCTTTGTTTTTCCATATCAATACCCCCTGAATACTATTATCATTATCCGAACAATGCTCTGATGATGTTCCTGGCGTCTTCATTTGTTACACTATAAGTTATCTCCAGCCCTTTTCTCTCACCTTTAATGATCCCTTTTGACCTTAGTATTCCCAAATGCTGAGACACCGTCGATTGAGGAAGCTCCAGGCATTCTTGCATATGGGACACGTTGCAGTTTTTTTCCATGAGGCCTTTTACGATACACAGCCTTACAGGATGGGACAAGGCCCTCAATATCTCCGCCGCTGCTTCTAACTTTTCAAAATCGTCCATTGGATTCTCCTGTTTACTCCCTTCATCGTTATATCATAATATTACGATATTATGATATATTTGTCAAGTTTTATCTAACGGATTTTAATAATTTTGCCGATATGTATTGTGTAAGGATACAAAAATAATTTGCCAGGGAGGGTTACAAATGATAAATAGTATAAAAGGAAGTTCCACTGTTAACCAGGCTGATATGCCAAAAGAAAAGCAAAAGGTCAGCAAATCCGAAACTGTCCGGGAAAGCAAGGATGAGGCTGCAATCCTGGAATTGAGCAAGCCTTCAGAAAAAAGCGCCGTCTACAAAAAGCCTGTAAAAAAAGAAATCGATATTGACGAAATAAACAGGCTCTGGGAGCAATCCCAAAAGTCCTATGAATCGTTAAGAAAAATCGTAGAGAATCTCATATCAAAACAGGGTAAAAAACTAGAGGACCTGCTTGCGGGGAAAGATGTTCTTCTAATTGACAATGAAACCAGGGCTGCGGCTACTGAGGCAATTTCTGAAAACGGTGAGTGGGGAGTCAAGGCAGTAAGCGAAAGAATAGTCGCCTTTGCAAAAGCAGCATCAGGCAATGATAATGCTAAAGTCGGCAAGCTAAGGAATGCAATTGAAAAAGGCTTCAGGGAAGCAGAAAAGGCCTTCGGCGGCAAATTGCCCGATATTTCCCGGGATACTTACAAAGAGGTAATGAGACAGCTGGACGAATGGGAAAAGGAATAGAGTCCCTGCGCCATATTCAAAAGAAATTTGCATATATAATAGAGATAGGCACCATCCTCTGTAGGACAATGCCTATCTCTATTTTTCTTTTCTCTATCGGTTTCTGCATATGACCCGGAACAAGAAAAATCGGCATATCCGGTAGCACATACCAAACTATGCCGATAATATTCCAAGATTAAAAATCTACAATACTAATCTTCTAAGACCCGGTATTTTTTATTCATTCATATAGTATAGAGCATATATAGCTTCCGCTCTGGTGACGTTCTTGTTCATTGAGCTATAGCTTCCTGAACGTTTATCCTTATTCTTAGCCATCTTGTCTGCAATGAAGCCCCAGGTAAAGCTGCCGTCCCCTTTTGCCTTCCTAAAAAGCCCTTCAAATTCTGTATAAGTAATCGCCCTGTCCTTTCCCTCCGGCTTATTCAGCTTGGAACCCCAGACCTTGTTCAGCCAGGCCACCGCCTGATTGTAGGAAAGAGCTGCGTCAGGCATGAAGTAATTGTTTCCGGGGTAATCTATTATTCCCCTTCTCAGATATGCCGTGATTTCGTCCTTTGCCCAATTCCCTCTCAGATCATACGGGCTGCGAGCATTCTCATCTATAAATACCCCGTATATTGCAGTGCTTTTGACTGCATTCTTTGGAAGCAGCTGTGTGCTAATAGCCGCCGCCTCGAACTTGCTGGGCAGATAAGTCCAGCTGCCGTTGGCATACATATATATTCCGCCATTTTCGGGGCCGTAGTATTCAAAGCTCAGCTTCATAGCCTTATCCCTGTCTGATACCCCAATCATGTTGGCTATTGTAATGGTATATATGCTTGAGGCCTTTATCATTTTGGGGGGAGTGGGTGCTACAGTGCCCGTATTGCCATCTGCATAGGCATCTATATTCACTATGACATCATTATAGTATGTCCCCTTCTGTATGTTAAGCTTGAGCCTATTGTCTCCGGATTTCACTTCCATTCCGCTTATTGGCACCTGGCTGCTTGCGGATCTCTTTGAAGCCTGCATATAAGTGTAATCCGTATAGCCCAAAACATAGCCCTCTTTTATTCCGCCTAAATATCCGCTGATAAAGCCATCCTTGTATCTTTCATTGCCGGCATTCAGCACAAATTCGGCTATGATGCTGTTTTCTGTAACCCTATATCTGTTTTCGTCACTGGCCAGATTCATCATCCTGTCCGCTGCGGCGAGACTTACACCTTTTTTCGATCCTGCCTCCCAGCCGTTGTTGTAGCCTTCGGTGTAAAGCGCAGCATACCTATCCGCCTTTGCCTTTCTGTATGCTTCCTCATATTTCTCTATATATGATACCTTGAAGGCTGCAATAAAAGCGTCCATATAATATTGCGAATCATTCCCCAGAAGGAACATGCCTTTTATTCTCTCATCTGAGGGCAAGTCTTTTTTGCTGTTACTGACAGCTCCACTGTAAAAATCTGCGCTGCCTCTATTTTTCCCCAATATGCCGCCGAAGCCTTCACCGTCTTTTTCACCCTGCTCAACAGAAAGGACATAAGGGTTTAATTTGGCATACCTGTAGCCATATTCGTAGCCTTCCTTGAATTTTAACTTGAAATTTACCAGAAAGTCATCTTTATAGGTCTGAGGCTCCTTGTTCAGCTCAAAAGCCTTAATTAACTCTGTTGTATTGGGAAGCGGCCTTCCCCAGTTGTTTGACCTTCCGGCATAGTAGTCCTGTCTGCCATAGTATTCTCCCATAGCATAACCTAAGGTCTCATCAAATTTAACGGCTGCTTCTTTGTCGGCATTGTCGTAGCCATAATCATAGCCCGCCTTAAAACCGCTTCTGTAGCCGGTAAGAAAGCCTGACCTATAATCATTGTTATAACCGCTAAGGCCATGATCCTCAATTATCTCTGAGGATTTTGGCATGGCAGCATTGGCATTCTTCCTATTCCCGCTCCCCTGATCCTGAAGTCCGGCTTCTATGCCATCCACATAACCGCTGCCATAGCCGTCGTCATGGCCGTTATCCCTGTCCGCTGTGGATGCCAGGACCGGCATAACGGGAAACAGCATCAGAAAGTACAATACGGCGATTACAAACGACAGAATTCTATATTTTTGCATTATTTCCACCACCCTTCCCGTTATTTCCTTATAACAAGTACTTGCCCGGCTTCTAACTTTTCAGGAGAAGTCAGACTGTTATCTTTCATGATTTTTGTGTATTGTCCTGAGGAACCGTAGAATTTTTTACTTATACCCATAAGAGTTTCTCCCGGCTGCACTACGTAAAACTCAAAGCTCTGGGCAGCAGCCTGCTGTTCTTCATTTTTAGGGTATACGACCTCAAGCCTGTCAAACAGCAGCACCCCATAATCGTCCTTGTTGGGCTCCAATTGTATATATAGCCTGTCCAGCTTGAGAGGATACAGCTTCACATCCTGAGGCGGAGCTGCCGAAATAAATTTCCAGCCTATCCAGCTGATTCCCTTTTCTATCTCAACATCTATTTTTTCACCCTCCGGAGTCTGATATCTCATTCCCACCGTAACCGGGGAGTAACCATATGAATATGCCCATACCCCCACGGATTGCGGAGGGTATTTTATATTGATATTTTGGTCGTCCAGGACCACATAGGCTCTTTCAGGCTGATAGCCCGTGGATATGAAGTATTCGGCCCTTATCGCCGTCTTGCCGTATTTTCCTCCCTTAATCCTCTCTACATTTCCGGTCACTCCGCTGTCTGCAGTCATAAAGTAGACAGAATCGGATTCCATATCCGCCAGTAAAAGCCGTTTTTCATCTTTTTCTCCGCTGTCCTCAATCACCTCGTCATAACCCTTATATGCAGCAAAAGGGTTATCCTTGGTCTGGGCAACATAACCGTTGTTGTCAAAATATCCGTCTTTCCTTTCTTCAATTCCCTTATAACCGATAGCCTTTAGAGTAAGCTGTCCGTCCAGGACGTCCTTTTCTTTTCTGTAGAAGGACAATTGCTCCATGAGGAGTCTTTTGGGGCTATGCCTCAGGACCGAGAGCATATTTTCCAGATCAATGAAGCCTCCCCTGTATGCAATAGCTACCCCGGTAAGCTTTGCATCCACGTCCTTAAGGGAAGTGTCAACAGGCATAGTAAAGTTCATGCTGGGTATTTCCAGCTTGCTGCTGTCTGCGACACTGTTCAGTATATGTATCAGCTCGGGCTGGTCCACCCCGTAGTAATACTTTTGTATAGCCCTGGCATATTCCCCTTTGACCGATTCCAGTTCATTGCTTATCATTTTTCCCCTGGAGAGCATTTCCTGTGTAGCTGCCATTTCCTGCTCGGCTTTTTCTTTTTCTCCTCTGAGCAGTGTTATTGCTGCTTCCTGAGGGGTCATTACGAATCTATAGAATAACCATAATAATAATACCGAAACAAGCAACAGGAGGAGTCCTTTTTCTTTTTTGCTGATGTTCAGGCCAAATTTGGGTTTACTGTTTTCCAGCTTCAGACTCATTGACTATCTCCTCCTTCAGATCGATATCGAGGTAAAACTTATAATTCTCTCCTTCATCAGTAACCTGAGAAATAAAGGTTTTTTCGAGGCCTCTCACTTTGGTAAGATTATGGCCAAATTGTGCTATTGACCCCTTGTCCTTGGATACTCCCTCTATCTTTATCCCCTCATGGGTCATGACCATGGACTTCAGAAAAAGCTCCGGAGGTGTATTGGATCTTATGTCCTGCAATATATATTCGTTGACCTTATCAATGCTCTCTATGTACTTATCTAATTCGACCAACTTCGAAAGCTCAGACTTATAATCACTGACCTGCTTTACTTTGGCCTGTATTTCCTTCAGTTTTGGATCCTTCTTGAGAGCCTCCAATTCAATACTAAGAGATTGTATCTCCCTATTTAGATTCCTTATTACAAATAAATTATACAAGCCCATAGACACTGCCCCTGTCAGGATCAGAATGACAATGACGTTAATTACTGTGTTTGATTTCCCCCCTGTCTTTTTCTCACCCTTCTTGTTATAGGATGAAAAAAAGTTCATATCACCCATGGCATCATGCCCCCTCATCCCTAATCAGCACACCAATGCAGCTGACATATTTATTTAGCTCCCCGTTAATTCGAATTTTCCCCGCGCTGACCAATACAGTCGCCGGAATATTGAAATATCCGCTGAATAATTTTTCTATCCCTTTTATCTTTGAGAGCCCCCCGTATAATAGTATGCTGTCCAGCTTCCCATCGAGCTCCTTGGAGGCATAATACTTAAATACCTTGTCTATCTTGTCCATTATGTTTTCTACGCTTGTTTTTGCAATGTTTGTATATCTGTTCTGTTCGGAATATCCTTCGTCTACCTCGCTGATATCCGCAATTCTCTGTTTATAGGTAAGCAAATCGCTGCTTTCCGGGCTTACCAGCTTTGAAATGTTTCTGTCCAAACTGGCTCCTCCGCTGTCAATGACCCTGTTGAGTCTGGCGCTTCCCTTTTTTACTATTGTCACGTTGGTGCTGTCATAGCCAAGGTCTATGGCCGCAATTGTCTTCTCTTCCGGTATGAGGCTGCCGTTAATATTACCGCAGTGCCTCAGGAACTTCCAAGCTCCGTTGGAGTGAAGATCCAAAGCCTCAGGCTTCATTCCCAATGACTTAACTAAATTATAATGCGCATCCACTATTTCCTTGGGAATAGCCACAACAAGCACATTCAGCTTATCCTGACCTGTATCCTGAACCTTGTCCACTGTTTTATGCTGTATTACATACTTGCTGAAGTCCATAGGCAGGTATTCCCCCAGCTGGAACCTAAGCAACCCCTCCAATTCCTTCTCGCTTAGGTTAGGAAACTGAAGTTCCCTGATGATTATGGCAGTGCTGTTAATAGTGGTATGACAGATGCCCCCCCGGATTCCATTTTTTCTTAATTCCCCCTTAATCGCTTCACTTAGCTTAAATTCGTCTCTGATATAACCGTTTTCGTAGGCATTATCCGGGGTAATGAAGGAAAAGGCTTTATTTATTTTGATCTCATCTTTACCCTTACTGCCTTGTACTATTTTTGTTTCGTAGGAACCTAAATCAATGGATGTTATATTTTTGCTAAATAAACTCAAGTACTGACCTCCCCTCTTTATCATCGGTTTATAATTAGATTCTGTGTTTTTTTGCAAGATAATTCTTTATTTCATCTATCTGCGAATCATCTAATGCCTTATTGTATATTATTATCTCGTAGACATTTTCCTGTGATATTATGCCGCCTAAGGTTGAGTAAACAGTTGTTGAATTCCAAGGGCCATTTATTGCTGTGTATGAATAATCCCCGGTGAACGTCTCCTGGGTACCTTCTTTATTTATAGTGAGTATCATATCGGGTTCTGTTGTTGACTCTTCATACCTCGCTGTTATTATGCACTTCTTATTAGCAGCAAAATCAGTGGATTGCACAATGCCCTTATTTGCATCTAAATCATTTTGGCTTAATTTGAACTCAATTTTATTGTCAATTAAATTTAATTCCCACCCGTTATTATTATTTGCATTTTTCGTATATGCATTTGGACTGGTGCACACAGTTAATCGTTTTAAGATATTCTGATCCCTTAAAGTATCGTTTGTATTTTTATAAACCATAAGTATCGTAAAACTGTTATTATTAGTAGGATTGCAGGTCATTATTGCCTCTGAATTACTTAATATAGCAGCTTTACCGTCATCATTATTCCATTTCAGTACAATTTCATCTGTGTCCGGATAAGTCGTTTTATTCGGGTATGTCAGCGCATAGGGTACCGAAGAACCGCTGGAATAGTCATTCCATTTTGTAATACTCTCATTATCCTCATAAAAAACATCTTTATTCGAGGAGTTTATATCATATCTAAGGGTATATGGATCAAAATGAAATCTTAAATCATTCAAAACGGGAGGACCCATTATATAAATCCTATTGCTTCTCTCTTCCACACCGTATCTCCCTGTTTTTGCCACGGGTATTACAGAGAAAACCACATACTTTCCGATATAGGCCTTTAAGTCCGTTAACTGCTCTGTGTCTTTGCCCGTTAAAAGCTCGTAGTCATTAACAGGAGTAGGGTATCTTACACCCCAATATGATTCATCGGTTACAGCATCAGGGAAATATCCGTCAAAACCATCCCTTGATGAATACCATCGGAATAGACTCATAAAATAGTTTGTTGTATCCGGAATAGTAAAACTGCCCTTCAAGCTATAGGATGTATTATTCTGGCCCCAATATATTATTTTATCATTTTTTTTGGCAGTATTATCCACTATTTTGACATTATCTGCAACGGGAAGATTTTCATCTATGTCCGGCTTGTCGCCTATAAAAACATTCAGTTCTCCCCTGCTATTGCCGTCTTTGTCCAGGATCTGCTGCGTAACAGCTACTCCCGTAACCGTTTTACCAAAGACACTGCTAAAATTTTGGGTGGGACTTGTCAAATCCTTATCCCTTACCCTCTCCATTTCTATCTCTATCGACTGCTGAGCTAAAAAAGTATCCGCCGTGATTTCCTTGGCTTTTTTCATCATGTCAAAGCTGGACCATGTGGAAGGGAAAAATACAACCGCAATAATTCCCAATAAAAATACTGCCATAACAACTTCTACCAGAGTCATCCCTTTGTTATTCATAAATATGCACCTTCCCTATTCTTTTGGTCCGGTTATAGCCCATAAATCATCAAGTATTATTTGATTTATATCATAGAATACCTTTGCAAGTTCTTCGGCATTGGTAACTTCAAAAGACGAAACCTCCTCCGCATACTTTGCCAGTTCATTTTTTATAAAATCTAATTCTTCTCTTTCCGATTCGACATTTGAAAAACCAATAGCAAAGATCTTTAGGTTTTTATCCCCGTTGTTGTTTTTTATATCACTAAGCTTCTTAGCTATTTCAACAATATACCCCTTGCTTAAAAACTCATCGCTGACATTGCCGGGCCCTTCATAGTAGCCAGCTGTATAACTTGTATTATACTGGGGAAGCTTTTGATCCTTTATTTCTATATTGCTTGTCACAAAATCAATAGTTGTATAGCGTCTGTAGGTATACGTAGTATCTATGTACCAAAATAGAATATAATTATCCTGTTCGCTAAAATAGAAATATGTGTTTCCTCCATGTTCCAAGGTGGGCGGCGGGGTATATGTATTTTTATCCTTATTGAAGGTATGATCACTTTTTGCTACTCTATGGACACTCCCAAAAGTGGGTACACCGTCCATCAGCAGTATCATGTATTTGCCGGCGTTCTTTTCGCTATATCCATTCAGTCTGTAATACGCCCTTCTTATACCATCCCCCACATTGGTCCCGTTTGTTGCATTTAATCTGCTTATAAGATCATTGAGCTCCCCTTTGTCGCTCTTTGCATTTTTCCATGCGGTTGGATCCTTACTAACTCCATTATACTTATAATTACTCCATGCAGAGGGCACATTGCTTGTGTTGCTGAAGGGAATCAAGTTTACATATATGTTTTCCAGGGATGACATCTTATTTACCAGTTCCTGGGCCTTTTCTCTCAATATTGCTATGCGGCTTGTGCTGGAAGGGTTTGCTGTATTTCCATCCAAATTTCTGCCCATACTCCCTGATATATCAAGAACCATGGCCACAGCAGCTTCCGCATCTACCCCCATAGGTCTCTCATCAGTCCTGTAAAAAAGCACCTCAGCGGATTTTGTATAGTCCCCCTTGTCTACTACCTGTAAGCTGCTTAGGGCTTCTACCTCCGATTTTATTTCTATAGGCTTCAGGATACTTTCAGAACCATCTAATTTTCCTACTATGGTATACTGGATTAATCTGTCTTCAGTATATGGATTCTTTTTCTTGTACGTTATATCATAAACTATGTCCGAGTCTCCGACAGATTGTTTCTCCAAAATTCTCTGCATTGTATAATGAGTTTTGCCCGTGGAAGGGTTCTTATGAAATACAAACTCCCGCAGCTCCCTGCCTCCG
Organism: uncultured Clostridiaceae bacterium; assembly: GCA_964447145.1. Lineage (GTDB taxonomy): Bacteria > Bacillota > Clostridia > Lutisporales > Lutisporaceae > BRH-c25. Next base: position 9,653 of record CAYURW010000022.1, on the reverse strand, counting down.
GAGCCCAATGTTATAAAGCTCCATCCTTTGTATTTGTTGAATCCGTCTTCAAGGGCTGCCTTATTCGGACTGCTATTTATAAAAGTATCGTCAATCAGAACCAATCCACTGGAAAGACCGGGGTCCCCAAATACATCCTCTGTAAATATGGATTCCACATCCTTGTAAACAAATGTTGCAGTTGATTTTCTAATAAGTGAGGACAGTTTCTGTGATGCAAGTCTGACATTGGACTGTACCACATATTCGCGGTTTATTATTTTATGCGGTTTATCAGCCATGCTGAACATGGAAAAAACAATCATCATTACCATACTCATTATCGATATGGTTAAAACAACTTCAATCAATGTAAAGCCTTTGTTGCCATTCCTATTCATAGAAATACCTCCCCTCATTATTAATCCCATTTCATAATTGTCGGATAATCGGCAAGAAAGCTTGCTGTCAGTGTGACAGATCTGCCGTTAGAATCCAAAGTTCCGGTTGATATAATCGTAATTTTTTTTGCACTATCGGAGGAAATGCTTACGTCTATCTTTCCGTCACCAAATACAATGCCGCTCTCCGAATCTGATTTTACACTGATTTTATACTGGTTCAGCAAGCTTCCCCCATCCATTAACAATGCGGAATATGCTATTTCCACCCCCGAATAAGCTAAATAATAAGCCCGGTAATAATCCTTCTGGGATATCACCTGTTTTGTGTTTGTAGTATTCATATACAATACAGAAAAGGTGAGCATGGTCATGATCATAAATGTTACAAGCGTCATCACCAAAGCGGCGCCGGTATTTGAATTTAATATTTTTTTGATATTCGCCATTGGAACACCCCTTAATGTACGTATTACCGTTTCTTTCATAAAATCATAACCCCATTGCATTTATGTACCATGATATAATGCTGTTTCCCCAAAATGTTGCTATTAAAAAACCAATATTTATAAAGGGTCCGAAAGGTATGGGGTCTTTTCTTCCCTTTCTGCCTGTTATAAGCAAAGTAATAGAAATCAGTGCACCTATAAAAAAAGATAAAAGTATACTTAAAACCGTTTTTTTGAATCCAAGCATCAGTCCTAATACAGAAATTAATTTAATATCTCCACCCCCCATTGCGCCTCCTGATACAACCGCAATTCCAAGGAAAAGCAGCCCCCCGGCCAGGAAGCCATATGCAGAGTCCCTAAGCAATAAGGGCGTATTGTACATAAAATATGCCGAAGCCTTATATATAACCGTAAAAATCAATACCAACAGCACAGTACCGTCAGGTATTATCTGGTGATGTAAGTCAATTACAGACATAACGATAAATGTACTCAACAGCAAGCTATAAAAGGCAAATTCCAGCGAAAGACCAAAATGCCGGTATAATAAAAAATATATGATTCCGTTTAATGCTTCAATAACAAAGTACCGGGGGGAGATAGCCCCCCCGCAGTACCTGCATTTTCCCCTAAGGAAAATATAGCTTATTATTGGTATCAAATCGTACCAAGCCAATGGATGGCTGCAATCCGTGCAGTGGGAGGGAGGAAAGGAAATTGATTCCTCCCTGGGTATCCTGTATATGCACACGTTGAGGAAGGATCCTATTATAGCGCCTAATGCAAATATGAGTACGTACATATGCAGCCTCCTTTTAGGGGTAGTGTAATTAAATTAGACATATAAAATGTTTATATGGCAATACGAAAGTTATTATGGCTCTTTTACAATCTCTCCTGCTGCAGCCTTAGTATACGTTTTAGTTGCATGTCCAGGCTGAATTGGCATCGCTTTAAGGTAACCAGCCGTTACTAAATTACCCGCAGTAAGTCCGGATGCAGCGCTAACCGCTCCTGCATTAGTCATTACTACATCAGCATAAGAGCAAGTTGCATTTGTACTGGCCATATACAGTGTTATTGCACTCTCTATGGTCGCAATATTTGCTAAATTTGCTTTATTTGCTGCATCTGATTGAACCGAAGAAAACCTTGGCACTGCTATAGCAGCCAATATGCCCAGTATGGCTATGACTACTATCAGCTCAATAAGAGTGAACCCCTTCCTGTTATGGATCTTCTTTGTGAACCATTGTAACATAATATTTCTCCTCCTTATTTATATAATAACATTTTGTAACACAATTATTACGCTCTTTAATCACCCCCTACAAATACTATCGTAAATTAACCTACTAAATTTACCATATCAAACATAGGCAATGCTATGGATATGACTATAAAGGCCACTATAACGGCCATGACGACAATCAATAAGGGCTGCATCATTTCAGTCATCTTGGTTATGGCCACATCCACCTCTTCATCATAGAAGTCTGCGGTCTTATTCATTATTCCGTCCAGATCCCCGGATTCCTCCCCTATCTTTATCATAGCGTCAACCATGGGGGGGAATACCTTGGTTTCTCTGATTGCAATTGATAAGGGCACCCCTTTGCGCACCTTCTCCCTGGACTCATCCAGCTTGTCCCCTATATATCTGTTGTCAAGCACCCTGGTTACCAGGTCCATCCCCTGCATTAGGGGTATACCGCTTGACATCATTGTGGACAGGGTCCTGTTGAATTTGGAGGTAGCTACCTTGACATTGGTGTTCCTTATTACAGGAAGCCTGAGCTTCCAGGTATCAAATAGCAATTCACCCTGATCGGTCTTTCCTATGAATCTTATCCCCAGGGTCAGACCAAATATGACTATTATATATATATACCACTGATATCTTATAGAATGGCTTATGGCCATAAGCGCCCTGGTAGGAGCCGGCAGCTGCACTCCGCTGCTTTCGAACATTCCCACAAAGGTAGGCATTACGAATATCATCATAAATACCACCACAGCGGTAGCGATTACAACAAGCATAATAGGGTATATCATAGCGCTTTTTATTTTGTTGTCAATCTTGAATTCCTTCTCAAAGTGCTCGGCCATTCTCTCCATGACTGTATCCAGGCTTCCGCTTGTTTCCCCTGCCTCCACCATATTAACAAGTATGGAAGGAAATACCTTGGAGCTCTGTCTGAAGGCCTCCGAGAGGGTCATACCCTTCTGTACGTCTTCATGCACAACGGTTATAGCCTTTCGGAGCAGCCTATTCTCTGTCTGTTTTTCCAGTATGTCCAGACTTTTGACCACACTTACCCCGGCCCGGAGCATTGTATGGAACTGCCTGCAAAATATCGCCATATCCTTCTTCTTCACCTTAGAAAAAGATATTTTTACAGTACCCCCGCTGCTTTCAGTCTGGGAAATTGATATGGGCATATATTTGCTGCCCTTCAGCATTGTCAAGAGTTCTTTTTCGTCCTTGGCATCCTGCACACCTTCAATTACCTGACCGCTGTCAGTAACCGCCTTATATTTGAATTGCATAGTACCACCGCCTGATCACTTATTTATATCTTTATTAAGTCAGGGTTCATGCACCGGGTCAATAATGTATCATGGTCTATGAGACCTCTTCTATAAAGACTGAGCATTGAAGAGTCAAGGGTCTGCATTCCGTATTTGCTGCCCGTCTGCACTGCAGTGTCTATCTGATGAGTCTTCCCCTCCCTGATAAGGTTCTTGATTCCCAAAGTACCGATCATAACCTCAAAAGCACAGACACGGCCGCTTCCATCTGCCTTTGGCAGCAGCTGCTGGGATATTATTGCCTGTATAACAGAAGAAAACTGTATCCTTATCTGATGCTGCTGATAGGGCGGGAATACGTCAATTACCCTGTCCACGGTATTGGCAGAGCCCAGAGTATGCAGCGTGGATAGAACAAGATGCCCTGTTTCTGCTGCAGTAAGGGCAATACTAATAGTTTCCAGGTCTCTCATCTCTCCTACCAGTATTACATCGGGGTCCTGCCTTAGAGCTGCTCTGAGGCTGTTTGCAAAGCTTAATGAATCGTTCCCTATCTCTCTCTGGTTGACTATGCTCTTCTTGTGTCTGTGGAGATATTCTATGGGGTCCTCCAAGGTCAGTATATGGTATTTCTTCTCGCTGTTTACCAGGTCAACCATATAAGCCAGGGTGGTAGACTTTCCGCTTCCAGTAGGCCCTGTCACAAGTATGAGGCCCCTTGGCAGCTTGGCCAGGTCATTTACTATAGGCGGCAGCCCCAACTCCTCCATTGTAGGTATATTGGGGGGGATGATCCTTATGGCCATGCAATAGCTGCCCCTCTGCTTGAATACATTTATCCTGAACCTGCTTATCCCCGGTATGGAAAAGGACAGGTCAACTTCCCCTTTTTCTTTTATTTCCTGCTTAGTTTTTTCGTTGAGGATCCCCATGGCAATTTTCTCTGTCTCCTCCGGGGTGAATACTGTATCACTCATTCTCACTAATTCACCGTTTATCCTGTATACAATCGGCAGGCCCACTGTAATATGGATATCTGAAGCCTTTTTATCCGTACCATCTCTTATCAATTCATAAAAATCCAACTAACCGCCCCCTAATTCTGCTTTGAATGTTTATTCAGCATTATAGCCTATTCTCATTACTTCTTCCATTGAAGTAATGCCTCTCACAGCCAGGCTGTTAACGCTGTCCCCCAGGGTAGTCATGCCTCTGCTTATTGCCTGCTGCTTGATCTCGTCAGTACTGCTTCGTTTGTCAATGAGCCTCCTAATGGGCTCGTCAAGGTACATTACTTCATGAATTGGTATCCTGCCCCTGTAGCCCTTGATGCATTTATTACATCCCTTTGCCTTATATAACCTTAGTTCCCCGTCCTTGTCCATCCCCAGCAAGGCCTTCTCCTTGTCATCTGCCATATACTCAGTCTTGCAGCTGGGACACAGTCTTTTGACCAGCCTCTGGGATATTACCCCTATGACTGATGTAGAGACCATATAAGGCTCTATCCCCATATCCACAAGCCTTGCAATGGTGGAAGAGGTATCGTTGGTATGAAGGGTGGAAAGCACTAAGTGCCCTGTAATAGAAGCCCTGACAGCTATTTCTGCGGTTTCTGCATCCCTTATCTCTCCAACCATAACTATATCAGGATCCTGCCTCAGTATGGAGCGAAGCCCGTTGGCAAAGGTAAGGCCAGCCTTGTTGTTCACCTGTACCTGGTTGATGCCGTAAAGCTTGTACTCTACCGGGTCCTCCACGGTGATAATATTTTGCTCTTCCTTGTTCAGTTCCTTCAGGACTGAATATAATGTGGTGCTTTTGCCGCTTCCTGTAGGGCCTGTAACCAGAATGATTCCATAAGGATGATGTATTATCTTTTCGAATAATTCCAGGTCTCGATCCGAAAAACCCAGGTCTTCCTTGGAAAATGCGAAGCCATCCCTGTCAAGAAGCCTGATTACGACCTTCTCCCCATATACAGTAGGCAACGAGGATATCCTCATATCGATGTCCTTTCCCTCCAGTTCCATCTCGACTCTTCCGTCCTGAGGTATCCTGCGTTCAGCAATGTCCATTTTGCCCATTATTTTTATTCTTGTGACTATTGCCATGTGGCTCCTTCTGCTGAGGCTCATTATCTCCTGAAGGTCGCCGTCTATCCTTATCCTGACTCTTATGGTATCCTCATAAGGCTCTATATGTATATCGCTGGCTCTGGTCCTCATGGCCTGGCTTATTATGGTATTGACCAGCTTGACCACCGGGGCGCTGTTGACGTCTGAGAGCTCTTCATCCTCTATGTCCTCAAGGCTTCCGGGTACAAATTCCTCCTCAAATTCCTTTATGATCTTTTTGCTGCCTTCCTGGGTGTAGAATTTGTTGATGGTTCTTTCTATTACAGACTTGGAGGCTATAGTCAGCTTCAGCTTCATGCCCGTCAGGAGCTTGACATCATCCAGGGCAAATATATTCAGAGGGTCGCTTAATACCACTGTCAGCTCATTATCGTTTGTTTCGACAGGGATAAGGCTGTATTTCCTGGCAATGCTCTCGGGTATCATTGCAGTAGCTCTCGGATCCACATCATAATTACCCAGATCCAGTACAGGAATACCCAGCTGCTCCTCTATTATCGCCAATACCTCGTCTTCGGTTGCATATCCCAAATCAACAATTATTTCTCCCAGCCTTTTTGTCTTTGTGGTCTTTTGTAAGCTAATGGCCTCCTCAAGTTGCCCTTGACTCAGCTTGCCGTAGCTTACCAGCATGTCGCCCAGCTTGAGATTCTTTTTCATAATCGCACCTGCCTGTTGTTAATAAAGCCAGTATGTATATCTAGCTGTACCATTGCACCGCTATTGCACAACAATCCAGGCTCTACAATAATTAACATTATTTTAAGAACATGGATTTGTCATTATCATCAATATGCACCTTCAATTGCTAGTATCGGTATATATTCGATGCGCCTTTACTATTTCCTTCAATTATAACATTTTTTGCTCACATTTTCTTCATTATTCTTACATAATTTTTTATGAAATGTAAAAACAACTCAAACGTCCTTGCTTAAGGACCGGCATATCGGAGCTCTGCCTTAGAATATCCTTATGCTATTTCTTTGTTCCCCTGAAAGTACTGATTATCTCTTTTGCCTTTGCCTCCTGCTCTGCCGTAAGGGAACCCCAATGGTATAATATGAAAGAAACCACTTTGTCCCCGTATCTCAATCTGTAATACAGCATGGCCGTACCGGTTGCATTATCCTTCACTGAAGCGCCATAAGCCTTGCCTATATCTTTGACCTCAATGACATCGTAACCACTCACCTTTATATATTGGTCCTCCTCCAACTCTTTTCTTAGAAGTTCTTCACTGATTTCGATTTTTTCGTCTTCCATCTCGCTTATGACAAAAGTGGTTCCATTTTCGGTCTTAAAACGAACCGTGAACATCTTTTGCTGTTCGTCTGCTTCCTCGCTGTCCTTGACAAATTCATTGGGGATCTCTATGTGCCAGCTTTTATCACTGTTCTGAAACATATATGTATCCTTTTTTATTATACAACCCGAAATAGACAGAATCAATACTATCGCTAAAATCATTGCAACAGTTTTTTTCATATATAGTCCCTCCTTAAGTAATTGTCCTGATTTATGGAGTTTTCCCCTTTTTGGCCAGAGCCAGCAAGAGCCCCAAAGCAATGGAAAGGAAAGCCGATGCCAGAACCCTGTATTGACCGGGTAGCATAAACACCGCTGTGTGTGCCGGTATCCAAAAGAAAGGGCAGGTCTTGAGCCAGCTGAACTCCACCAAGGAATGCCAATCATTCCTGTCCACCAACTTGCTAATGGTTGTTCTTTCATTATGCCCTTCATACAATGTATCTATATACATATCTGTGAATCTATGAAATGCCATCATCATCGGCCCAAAGGTTAAATTCATAATGGTGCTCCCAAAAAAAGCAGCAGCAACAGCGGATCCTGCAAAGGGCAGCCTCCCCGCTGCCTGTGCCGCAGCAGCCCCGCTCATGAAGATCGTAAATACCAGTGTGACCATCATACCGATTATTCCCCATATAACAGCCCTGTAATGCAGCCCTTTCGGTTTTGCCCAATAACCCTTAAGCACCCTTGCCCCCAATAAGTCCCCCATGGATGCCAGAATGGCAAATTTGACGAAGCCGCCTGCATAAGGATGTGCATCCGTTATAGCTACAAATGCCGTCCTCGATGCCGGTACCATAAGTATAATTATCCATGCAAGCAATGCAAGCCCCCACAAGAAGTCGCCCCTTTTCATTCTCATACCTCCAAATATCCTATTTAATTCATTTTTACTTCAAGTATTAGTCTATTCGCTACGACTATTCGTTTTTCCTCTTACAAGCATATTCGCATTTCACTCCAAGTATATATAATTTGCGGAGAATAAAATTATACCCCCACTGCAAGTAGGTCAATCGGTTAGTCAGATACATCGACCCTTAGCTTGCTGTGTAGGGGGTGCAAAATTCTGCATTAAAGTTAACGGACTGTCACCTCAAAAACAATTTCCGGCAAAATGATTTTTATCTCATTTTCTGTATTTTCCTTTTTCCAATACAAAACAAATCTGACCCTTGCTCTTTTGAGAACATAGCTTTTTTGCTCCATCCCTTCAATTTGCTTTATAAATTGCTTTGCAAATCTCACCACTACCTGCCCGCTCGAATTGCGGCAGCAGTCCCTTTCGGCACTGAGCTCGTCCCCGCTCATAAGACTTGAAAGCGCTGGCTGACAGTGGGGCTTGCTGAGGTTGTTTTATATCTCTATCTTCTGTTATCCCTATTTCCTCTGGCTCACTTCCGCAACAGCCTCTGCTTCGGGAGCAAGCGCATCAGCAGAAAGAGGAACTTGCGGCCTTTCCTCTGACCGAGCCTCAATTGCGGCGGTTACGGTGGTTTTTACAGGTTCAGCGGGTAAATACTCGACCTCGGCGCTCTGCGGCCATACGGAGGCACACAGCGCGACACAAGTGATAATGGCTATTCCAACTATAAATTTTTTATTCAAATAGATCATCTCCTTTCAGTAACAGACAGTACCACAAGGTTTCGGAGATAGCTATACTTTTAAAATATTCCCCATCGGAAATGTTTTTAGGGTTGCAAGATTCGAAGTTTCAAATATAAGAAACAAGGCTTGATACCGCCGTATTACGTGGTTCAAGCCTCTTATATTTATAGCTACCTATAGCGTGTTATAGAATCCCAGTTGGGGATTATCATATGTTCCGATTACTACGCCGCGATCAAGGAAGCCATTCCGCTCCTCGCAACACGTCTCCGGTAATAGCGCACAGGCATGACAAGCCGCAAGGTTCAATGACTCCCGTCCTTGTCCATGGCTCAAAATGCATACAGGATCATTTGAACAGGTTTTTGCGCCGTCAATTGCTCTCTTAAAAATCTGAGGAAATGCATCAGGTTTGCCTTGGCGAACAAGACCACCGAGCGTTCCTTCGGAATCTCCACTCGCTGTGTATATGAATATTCCTGCCATCTGCTTGCCTTCGCTTTCCTCGGCACAATAAAGACGCTCGCTCAAATTGGCAATGCTATATCCGCATTCAAAACTCAGCTGTTTAATGAGCAGATGAGAGATAGTATGCAATAACAAAAATTTCGGTGTGATTATTCGTGGGTGATTTTGTCCGATAAATGATCCTGCATAATTATCGTTTAATCTCTTCGCACGTTCCATAACCGCAGGGTTTTCTGCAATCCATTTATCAATATCTTCTTGCTCAAATTCAACGAATATGCCTTCGCCTCTGACTTCATAAGCTGGATACCAGCGGGTTTCCTGTTCCTTGATGTGAACGAATCCGTCATCGTCTTTGCCAGACACGGGGTTTATGCGCGAAAAGCCAATCAATGCATTTACGACTCTTACTTTGTCAATAAGCGAAATAGCCTTGATGTGCGGAAGTTTATCTTGAAACAACGCCTTTCTGATGCCTTCTCTGGAGAAATCTCCCAACGCCCCGGACGATGTGCTTATTTCGCCGCTGAGAGCCTCATATTCCTCCGCTCGATACTTCACGCTTGTTACATCGGTTTCGGTATTCCCCTCATCAAACCATTTATGCTTCAGTACGGATTCAACACTTGCGTTCGGCGCACCGATTTCCAGAGCTATTTCTTCGACCCATTTTGAAAAGTGCTTTTCCAGTATCATCTCGCGCATTTCCGGCAGCTTGTTGAGGGTAGCATCGCATTCTAAAAAAGCATTACTTTTTT
>CAYURW010000021.1:22017-30234 GCA_964447145.1 uncultured Clostridiaceae bacterium | reverse complement strand
TGAATGAAAAGAAAACTGCACTGAAGGCGCCAATTGTCATAATGCCTTCAAGGCCTATGTTGATCACTCCGGATCTTTCGGAAAAATTACCCCCGAGAGAAGCAAATATGAGAGGTGTAGCAGATCTTATACTGGCCGTTATTACTATACCCAAAATTGTCAAAATGCCTATGTCTCCCATGCTACTCCACCTCCCTTTTCACTGCGGCTCTTTTCAGTTCTCTGTTCTGTTTCAGGTTTTCAACTATGACCTTTACAAAATTGGCGGCCACAAACAAAATTATGATCCCCTGAATAATACCGACCACCTCTTTTGGTATTCCCTGTATCTGCATGAAGGGTCCGCCTTTTTGAAGTATACCGAAAAGCAAAGCTGATAATATGACCCCTATAGGGTGGTTGTTTCCTACCAATGATACTGCGATTCCATCCAATCCGTACCCGGTAAAACCAAAAAGATTATTTACCCTGTACTGAACTCCGGTAGCCATAATCGCCCCTGCAAATCCCGCAAAAAGTCCCGAAATGGCCATTGCCAGAATGATATTCTTTTTGACGCTTATCCCTCCGTATTCGGCTGCATATGGATTGAATCCGACAGCTCTTATCTCGTATCCCCTTACGGTCTTGTTCAGTAAGTAGTAGGCAGCTACCGCAACTATCAGGGAAAAAATGATGCCCAGGTTCAATCTTGAATGATTAAACTGACTAAAGACCTGAGAAAACCTCCATAGCTTTGCGGTGTCGGCAATTGCTACCGAGTATGCCTTTTCCGGTTCATTGAGGAAGGTCATCACTATATAATTGCTCAAATACATTGCAATATAATTCATCATAATTCCGTTTATAACTTCATGAGAACCCACCTTTGCCTTCAAAAAACCGATAATTGAAGCCCACAGCCCTCCTGCCAGGGCGCCGACGACTAATGTCAATGTCACATGCAAAATACCGGGCAGCCCGGCAAAGGCCCAGCCCGCCCATACTGCAGCAATGGTACCTATAATGAATTGCCCCTCCACGCCGATATTGAACAGCCCGCATCTAAAGGAAAATGCTATGGACAATCCAGTTAAAATCAGGGGGGTCACGGTGACAAGGGTCTCCCCGAATTTGTTCCAATCCCCAAGGCTCCCTTTGATCAGAGCACTGTATGCCACTACTGGATTCTTACCGAAGGAATAGACCAGTATCCCCCCGGCAATAAATGATATCAATATCGCAGTAAGAGGATATGCTATTTCTTTAATACCTTTTATAAACGCTTCCTTCTGCTCGTTAGTTTTTGATTCCATTTATTTCCTCCTTACAGGTTGTCCTGAATGCTTCCGCCGGCCATCATAATACCAAGCTTTCTCTCGGTAGCATCCTTTGCATCAAGTATACCTACTATCCTGCCGTCATACATTACGGCGATTCTATCAGAAAGAGCCATTACCTCATCCAATTCAAGGGACATCAGCAGTACTGCCTTACCGGCATCCCGGAGCTCCACTAATTTTTTGTGTACAAATTCTATCGCCCCCACATCCAACCCCCTGGTAGGCTGGGATGCAATACAAAGGCTGGGATCCCTGTCAATCTCCCTTGCAACTATAAGCTTCTGCTGGTTTCCTCCGGAAAGGGATTTGGCCGGAACCTTTTCATTGGGAGTCCTGACGTCATATTCCCTGATCAGTTTCCTGCAGTATTCCCTGATCTTCTGATAACTGAGTCCCAGACCCTGCCTAAACCGCATGGAATAATGGCTTCCCAAAATTGCATTCTCTGCCAGCGAGAAGGCCAATATCAGTCCCCTTTTGTGCCTGTCCTCGGGTATATGCCCTACCCCGCTTTTAATTATTTCCTTTGGAGGCAGATTGGTAATCTCAACACCGTTGACCAGGATTTCTCCCGACTCTGCTTTTGTGAGCCCCGTTATTACATCGACCAGCTCACTTTGCCCGTTCCCGTCTACTCCCGCTATACCCAGTATTTCGCCTCCCCGAACCTGAAGATCTACTCCCTTGACAGCCTCAAGTCTCCTGTTGTCCAATGCTCTAAGCCCTTTGATCTCCAAAATAGGGGCATCCACCTTTAAGACCTGCTTTTCCACAGTAAAGCTTACTTTTCTGCCCACCATCTTTTCTGCAAGCTCATCTATGTTTGTATCCCTTGTACTCAATGTGTCGATAACTCTTCCTCTTCTGATGATTGTGACCCTGTCGCTCATTGATATAACTTCCTTAAGCTTGTGAGTAATGAGTATTATCGACTTGCCTTGTTTGACCAGGCTTTTCAGAATGATGCTCAATTCTTCGATTTCCTGTGGTGTCAATACCGCTGTTGGCTCATCAAGGATAAGTATTTCTGCGCCTCTGTACAGGGTCTTTAATATTTCTACCCTCTGTTGCATTCCGACGGAAATGTCCTGAACTGTGGCTTTTGAATCCACTTTCAATTCATATCTTTTGGAGATTTCCTCGACATCCTTTATTGCTTTTTCAATATCCAGGGCAGCCCCTTTGCTCGGCTCGTTCCCTAATATAATATTTTCGGTGACGGTAAAAGGCTGGACCAGCATAAAATGCTGATGGACCATGCCAATACCCTGTGATATCGCGACATTCGGATTAACTATTGAAATGGGCCTGCCCTTAATAAATATCTGCCCTTCGTCAGGCTGGTAAAGTCCATACAGTATGTTCATGAGAGTCGACTTGCCGGCGCCGTTTTCCCCAAGAAGTACATGTATCTCTCCCTGCTCCAAAGTAAAATTGATATCATCATTTGCCCGAATTCCCGGAAAGGATTTGCTTATACCCTTCATCTCAATTACTGCAGGCAATTAATATCCCACCTCTCAAAGAGTAATGAAGTAATTGTACTATTATCTAATTATACATTTTATTGGTGTTTTCATCAATTAATACGGGATATTTCATTATTAAGCAAAAGCTAGATGCAGCAAGCATCTAGCTTTGACTTAAAAATATCATAATAATCTGTTATTTTATTTCGACTGGTTTGAATGCCTTAAGCTCATCTTTTGTTGATGGTACAGCTATGGTGCCGTCTATTATGGCTGCCTTGTACTTGTCTGCTGCTGCCTTAAGCTCTGCTGATACGTTATTGCCGTTGTCACTATAGCCGACGCCGTCTTCCTTGGCTCCCAGCGCTAATACCTTGCCGCCGCCAAATGCATTGTCAGCATAGGATTTGACGATTGTATACGTACCAACGTCAACTCTCTTTATCATACTGCAAAGAACCTTGTTATTATTCGATACTGAAGCCTGATCCTGATCGACTCCGATTGCCCAGAAGCCCTTTTCGTCTGCTGCCTGGATAACTCCTATGCCGCATGCACCGGAAGCATGATATATGACATCAGCCTTTTGTTTGAACTGTGAAAGTGCTATTTCCTTGCCCTTGTCAGGATTGTCAAAAGCACCGGTATAGTTTATCAGAACCTTTGCCTTTGGATTAACGGATTTGACCCCGGCAACAAATCCTACTTCAAATTTCTGAATGAGCGGGAAGTCCATTCCTCCGACAAAACCTATGACATTTGATTTTGTAGTGAGGCCGGCTATAACACCGACAAGGAAGGAACCTTCATGCTCTTTAAATGTAACTGACATAACATTGGGTGCATCAGCTACTTCGTCAATCAAACCAAACTTTTTGTCAGGATACTGTTCCGCAGCTACCAACATCGATTGTTGCATAAGGAAGCCGACAGCGACTGAAAGGTCTACCGACTGGGCCATGTTTCCTATATTTGCCTCATAGTCTTCCTGCTTTGTAGACTGTAAAATAACCGGCTCAACACCCAGCTCCTTGCCTGCCTTCTGCAGCCCTTCCCATGCGGAATCGTTGAAGGATTTGTCCCCAAGACCTCCGACGTCAGTGATCATACCAAAGGATAGCGCCGGTTTTGCCGGCTCTGCAGGAGCTTCCGGAGTCTCTGCCGGTGCCTGCTCTGCAGGCTGCTCTGCCGGTGCAGGCTTGGCGCAGCCCGTGAAAGCTGTCAAAATCATTGCTAATGCTAACAAAATAACTAAAACCTTCTTAAACATCATTTTTCCCCCTTAAATTTCTTTTGGCATTTTTACAATTGCATTACAATTGTATTACAACTCTATTATAATATGAGATAATAAATAATTCTACATTGTTTTCATATTTCCTGCCGCCCTAAATAAATAAGGGGCTGTGCACTATATAATTAAGACATCAAAAATACAATTGCTTAGTATTACCGGTATAAACACCGTATTGCTTTTGGCTATCATAATATCAGAATACTTTTAGAAAGGTACTGATATTATGAGGAGAAGAAAGCTTGCCCTAAGATGATAACAGTTACAATCACCAAAAACGAACACAATATAAAGTAATAAAAAGTAAAGCTATGCCAAGAGCAGCAATAATCATAAGATTTTTTACCGAAACATCATTAGCTTCAACAGTTTTTCGATTTCTAAAAATAAAATCCACGAGGAATGGCATAATAAAAATCAATCCATAGGCTGCCAAAGTTGTTGGATGATATAATTGATCCGGAATACCCCTCCAGACTGCAAAGAAAAAATAATCGGATATAACACTTACAGCCAAAAAAGCAATAGCCATTAACCAGTTTTTGTTTTTCCGGTACTTTTCGGATACATACTTCAAACAATATAACGATGCATACCCCCATAGAACCGGTACTAAAACTATCATTATCATAATCCCTAACCACATATTTATTACCCAGGGAATCCATAGCACCGAATTTCCAAACCAATAAGCAGTAAAACCAACTAATAAAAACAATAATAACAGCTTTCCCTTTACTGTATTTGAACCGGTTTCCTTTGACATCAATTACACCTCTTTTTTACTAATATTTTTACGATACCTGAATCACCTCTATCCCGCCGGATACAGGCTTGCATTAACTGAACCAAGCCTTATAGCCTATCCCCTTTGCTGTAATTAACGTCCGTAAAGGGTTGTGCTACGGCGCAGGATGCGCAGCGCCTTTCATTGATTTAGTTTCCTTGGGAGTCGGTTTTCTATCAGGATAATTATACCAAATTTGTTGCACTTTTGATATGAATACTGACAGGTATCTCAAAAATGCTTAATGTAACAAACAGAAGGGCTGTACACCAGCAATTTTACAATAGCTGGTGTACAGCCCTTATTTGTTCCAAAAAAACTTAGCAATTGCAGTCCAGCGGCTTCTCGCTGATGTACTTTTTCAAAAAGAGTATATCCACTGCCTTGGTATAATCCTCGTCGGCTAATAGAACTATAGGACCTGTACAGCCCATTCCGCTTTCAGAGTATACCCCCTCTTCAGCAAGATCCGCCACTGCATTATCAAGTTCAAGAATGTCAATTCCCGCAACGGACTTTGTTACCGGCTTCTTCTCCAATTGCTTTTGTTCGGCCTTTTTTACCTCTTTTTTATTTTCGGCGGCCAGCTGGTTCAGTATGCTGTCAAGCCCTGCCTTCCTGGCCTTTTCAAATTCGTCCTTTGCTATTTTTACAAGGCCGCCTTTTGCACAGCTTGCAGCATATCTCAGTGCTTCACATACTACCGGTGCCCCTGAAGCTCTTGAAAGTATGCATATTATTTTGCCATAGCTGTCCCCTACACCAGGCCCGTAACCATAACCGAGAGATTCGTAACTCCCCCCCGTTGTAAATGCTGAGAATACCTTCATCATAACATTTCCTGTCAAGGTGTCCATTACCATGATGTCTGAAGCTGCCGCCAGAAGATCATTGCCTCTCATCACCAAGCCGCCGTCAGCTCTTACTGATTCTGAGAAATTAATATCATAACCGTTGGCCTTCAAATCCTTAAGGGCTCTCTCAACCTGCCTGGCTCCGTCAACATTAAGTATTCCTACAGTAGGGTTCTTTATTCCCAAGGCCTTTGCGGTTATTATCCCATAGAGGGCATTTCTGACCATTCCGCTGACCCTGTGTGTTGATGAGGTCCCTGTCGTTGTTGCTAGTATCAGCTCCCTGCCCAAGCCGGGAGTAATTACTCTTCCGACTGTAGACACGCCTATAGGGAAACTGTAATGCATGGTTACTGCCGCATCTATCTCGCCCTTTTCCAGCATCTCATCCATTTTGCCATGCATTTCATCTTCACTGCTTATTTCCACTGTTTTGAGGCTGGTGCCGGACTTGGGGCCAATAATCACTATTTCAAAGTCGCTGTATTTATTGGAGGCCATTTCTGCCCCCTTTATCAGCTCCTCCACTCCGTGCTCACTGCCAAAAGCAGTCAAACCGACTTTTACCTTTTTCCCGAATTCCCCGGTAATAATTGCATCGGCAATTTCGTCGAACACCTCGCCAACCATTGATTTGATCTGATTTTCGGACATAACTATCACCCCTGCTTCCTATCCAATAAGAAGGATGCAAAGTCTTTCATTGCCTCTGCCACCATTCCCTTGACTTCTTCCTTTGAAATCACCCCTGCACCCTCGCCCTTGCCTGTGTTTTCCTCCATTATTATTGATACGCCGTCGAACTGGTTGGTCATTCTGCCCAAAAACAGGCTTCCTTTTCCGACGATCATTGCCCTTTTGATATCTCCTGACATTATCATGTCCCTTGCCGCCCCTACGAAAGGCACTCCTGAAGGTATATGCCCCTGTGTCGGTGCAAAGCCCGGCATCCCATGGTCCTTTATAAATCCGGGCATTTCCGTCCTGTCAATGTCTCCTCTTTTTGCCCCAAGGGCAGCTATCATTTTGAAGTTTGCAAGGGGAACGTCTCCTGCACCTGCAGGCTCAGTTATTTCGGGGTTCTGCATTTCAACGGAATACTTGTCTACATCGGTTATTTTCAACCCTACCTTATCCAAAGGCTTTGTAATCAGGGATTCCATAACAGCCTGAGGCGATGAGCCTGTGCCGACAGTATGCCTGCCTACGGCATCTGTCCTTAAAATGGGTGAGACCAGGTCGTTTTCTGTAACAAGCACCGCAAAGCCGCCAAGGCAATCCTCCAGAACGGGAAGGCCCTTGTTCACATGATCCCTTGAGTTCATACCAAGCTTGGCAGTCGCACCCCCGGCAACTATTGCCACACTTTTGTATACTCCCGCCGCAACTAAGGAAGCAGCGCTTATAAGCGCATGAGCGGGTGCTGCGCAGAATCCTCTGAGATCGGAGCCGGTAGCGCCGGTGGCGCCTGCAGCCTCGGCAATTGCTTTTGCAAAGTTGCCGCCGCCCCTCTGGTTCATATCTCCGCAGGCTTCTTCGGAGCATTCGATTATATATTCGATGGAATCTGCCGGAATATTGTTCCTGTGAATAAGGTTTTTCAGGGCCATTACTCCCGTGGCTTTTACCACCAAATTTTCTGTCATTATATGGGCTGTCAGGTTCTTATCCTTATCATGGGCAGCTTTTACGCATCCCACCAGCTTTCCGCCCTTTATCAGGGGTTCAGATCCGGCTTTTACCCGGCTCTCTATTTCGGACTGCTCCGCCCCTTCTTTAAGCTTTGCAAGCTCTGTCTCGGTGTATAGTGATTTTTTTTGCAGCTTTGCTTTTATTTCATTGAGGAATTCCTTTTCAAGAGTGACAAGGTCAAAAGCATCGCTGATCTTTATTGCAGCATAAAGCTCGTCCTGGTCTATTATCTCTCCCATTTTGCCTTCGGATTTTGCATCTTTAATAAGATTCTTGTACCAGGGCTTTTCTATTCCATTGAGGGAGTCGGGAAGGATGCTTCCTATGTATGCCTGATTGGGAGCATATTTTACCACTTCGTCGTAGTTTCTTACATGCTCCGGAAATTTTCTTAAAAACTCTGATCCGGGATTAGCCTCGTGCTCAAGGGCACACGTAGTACCGTAATGCATTATCATATCCGGTGTATGCACAAGTATATAGGCTGCACCTTTTACTACAGGCAATGCCATTCTATTTACACCTCCGTTAAAACAAGGGTGGTTTGCACCACCCCCGTCATCTATTTGTCAAATACCGTCTGTCCGTGTACTTCTGTCTCCAGAGCCTTTAGAGCCTTACGCACCAGACTCTTTCTAAGGGTCTTTTCATCCTCCTTGCTAAGGGTTGGATTCCCAAGGGGATGTGGAATTGCAACTGCCGGAATTATCCTGTTTGCACCGACTGTCAGGGAAATAGGTACAACAGTACAAACATGCGCTACCGGTATCCCCGCTCTTTCGATTTCTTTTACCATCGT
>CAYURW010000021.1:20592-22007 GCA_964447145.1 uncultured Clostridiaceae bacterium | reverse complement strand
TGCACCGCAACGTGTACAGGTACCTCAGGTTGAAGTGAGTACAACTGCCTGTACTCCATCCGCTACCAGTTCTTTGGAGAATGCCTCAGCAAATTTCTTTGCATTGGCGACAGAAGTCCCATTCCCCACAGTTGAGTAATAATATCTATGAAGCTCTCCTATGGCTCCTTCCTGCTCCAATTCCCTCATGACATCCACCGGAAGGACTCTGTCTGCGTCCAGATTGGCATATACAGGGTCATACCCTCCGTGAGCTGTCGCATAAGTTTCGTCAGTAAGGTCCTTTACCCCCGATATGTCATATTTGCCGTATTTTGATGCACTGGAAGACTCAATCCTGTCGGGATTGCCCTTTGGAACTATTCCTCCGGAGGTGACTAAGGCAACTTTTGCCTTTTTAATGTCGGGTACAGCAGGATTGGGAGCTACTCTGTCAAAATTGGGCATTGCGTATTCTGTCTCGAACTTCTCCCCCTTGAGCTTTGCCAGAAGCATATTAACAGCTCTTTTGGAACCTCTCTCCGCATTAAATACATTCTTTCTGATCCCTCTCTGTATATACCCTTCTTCCCCGGCCTTTCCGATCTCCTCATTGTTAACCATTTTCAGCGCCAATTTTACAATTGCCGGGATTGCCTGTCTCATGCCGGTTGCTGCATTGGCTGTCTCCACTATGTATATGTCCTTCTTGTACATATCAGCTCCCGGGTTTTCCGGATACATCCCCGTAATCACCGGAATGCCCAAATTCTCTTTGACGGATTTGCAGATCGCACCACAAGCCACTCCATATCTTCCTGCGTTAAATGCCGGGCCTGCAATAAACAAATCCGGAGAGTACTTTTTAATCATTTCAAGTACTTCTGCAGAGGCTTCTTCAATATTCTCATTGAAATAAGAATCACCGCAGATTACTGTAGCCACTATTTCAGAGCCATTCCCCAGTGCCGCCTTAAAAGCCATTCCCGGACCGACAACACCTTCCCTGACCTCCGGTTTGATATCGGCTTTTTCTTCACCGCCAATACCGCCGTAGAATTGGTTTATATAGTGTACAACTTTGATCATTAAAATTTTCCCTCCTCTCATAGCTTGCTTATAGCATTAACTAATTTATAAATCTTTGTACTGGCTGTACTGCTCTCTTATTGATCCGACTTCGCTGATTATCGCATCAACATCAAGCACCATTTCCATCATTCCGCACTGTTCATCATATACATTTGCGTCAACCTGATCTTTCAGCTCAAACATGTGATATACTCCGAGTCCCAACGAGACTCCTGCCAAAGGACCTGCGAAGGTTGGGTCGCCATTGGTTACAGTTTCTGCAGCAAGACCAGCTGCTTCACCTTCTGCTGCACCTAGTACAACAATTACGTTCTCTGCACCGTGTTGGTCGACAATTTCTTTAA
>CAYURW010000021.1:12583-20582 GCA_964447145.1 uncultured Clostridiaceae bacterium | reverse complement strand
CTGTGACTGTCTCAGCAGTAAGCCCTGCAGATTCAGCTTCAGAAGTACCGATAATAACGACGACATTCTCCTTGCCGTATTTTTCGGATAATTCCAAAACTCTTTTCTGGTTCTCCAGGTCCATTGCTCCTGCGGCCGTTCAGACGAAGCACTCAGTAGCTGCGAATATTACTTCGGCGCCTACAGACTTCACGCATTCTTCTATTGCAGGAGCAGGGATACCATCTCTGTCACCGATAATGATAACCTTTTTATCCTGTAACATCTAATTCATCCTTTCATTGTTTTATTGTTGATCTTAATGTCGTTGTTGATCTTAATGCCAAGAATCGGTTTATTAATAAGTCGTTGCTCCTAATTTGTTAAAACCTATTTCGCTGGTCGCCCCCGTAATCACCTGAAGCTCTGCTGTTATGCTGCCGTCTTTTTTGAGGCTTCCGTCAAACCCACCGGCTATTATGTCTGCAGGTTCAACATACCCGATTATTTTTTTCATAGGGGGCAATGAGATGATTTCATTTGCATTGCCGCCTGTAACAACTGCATCAGCACTTTTGTCAGCGTCAGCCAAGGACTGTGAGGAACCATCCCTTCCGGCATACTCATCTGTTATAAGCACAGTCTTGATGCCCTTGGCGGTTACTTTTTTGCAGTTCATCATAAGATCTGTATCCGGATTTCCAAAACCCTCTTCACTTATGATAACAGCATCAAGATTCAAATATTCAGCAAGTTTGGCTGTCCAGTTAGAGGACCTTTCTTTATCGGCAAGGGTGACATTTTCATTTGTAATAATTACTCCAACAAAATTGTATTCCTTGCCATGCTTTTCATAAAGGTCTTCAATTACCGGATTGTTCATATGGTTATATGTCGGGTTCTTATCGCAGGCCGAAACACAGTTCCCACTGGCAATTGCCCCGTCCATCACCTCTGTGGGATAAATAAGTGTAGGAACAATTCTCTTTGCATCTACACCGTAAACATAAGTGTCATGCAGCAGCCCTTGGGTCTGAAGCATATATACGTAGGCAACTCTCGGAAGGTCAGGATAAAGCTTCATTCCTTCAATTAAAGTGGGAGTCTCGTATACCTTTACTTCATCGGGGGTTACATTCCTTCCCGCCTCGCCTAGATATACAGCAGCCTTGTAACCTACCATCCTCACTGCCTGCTCATGCTCATGCTGCTGAAGCTTCTCCACCGGTGTGCAGACAATTACTAAATTCTGCGTCTTAGAAAACGGGGTATAATCCGCACCAGGTCCGCTCATGTCTATAATGCCTTCCTGAAATCCGACTATCTTGCCCGCCGTTACGACTGCAGCACCCTTCAGTACGTGTGTTCTGCCCGAACCGACAACATCAACCTTGCTTATCATGCCGGGAAGTATCCCCCCGGGGCCTTCTACCTTAACCCTTGGTTCGATTACGTCTTTTACAGGCATTATCCTTGTTTCCTCACCCGGTTTTGCGATATCAACCTCGATCTTAGTAAGCCGCGGATCCCCTCCTACTGCCTCCAGAAGTTCGGCTTTGTTGACGTAGAGAACACCATTCTCCACTTTGGTAACATCTCCAAATTGCACGTCTTTGATAAAAATATTACCCAACTCTAAACGCAAAACGTTCACCTCCCTGATAATATGATTTTTTTCTGTTCCTGTTATATGTATTCCTTTATTAGATCCTCAATGGCTTCAACCGTACAATTTTCTGCACCGCTGATTTCTTTTGATTTTTCACCATTTTTGTAGACTATGAAAGTTGGAAGTCCCATTACTCTCTGTCCTATTGCCAGCCTTCTGTTTGCAGTAGTGTTAAGCTTGCACATCTTTATTTTGTCTCCGTACTTTTCTGCCAATGCGTGGACCTCCGGCATCAATGCCTTGCAAGGTTCACATTTTTCACCCCAAAAATCCACAAGCACAGGGCCTGCAATTTGAAGTACCTCAGCATCAAAATTATCTTTATCCAGATCTATCATTTTCTCACCTCCTTTTTTGGGGCAGCTCTCATTGTATATTATCCAATGTCTGCTGCCCAGTGCCTGCTGTCCCATAAAAATTAATGTCCAAAGTTTCTGTCAATATATTTTTCTGCATTAACCGCAGCTATTGCGCCATCTGCAGCTGCTGTAATAACCTGTCTGAGCGACTTTACCCTTACATCCCCTGCGGCATATATCCCCTCAATGGATGTTCTCATCTCCTCGTCAGCCTTTATATACCCCTTCTGATCCATTTCTACCGCACCTTTGGCAAATTCGGATATCGGCACTGTACCGACAAACATAAACACACCGTCAGTCCTAAAATCCGTAATTTCTTCGGTCTTTACATTTTTGATCTTTACTCCTTCAACTATTCCATCCCCGTATATCTCAGTAATAACTGAATCCCATATCACATTGATCTTCTCATTGTTCATTGCTTTTTCAACTATTGATTTTGCAGCTCTGAATTCGTCTCTTCTGTGTATTATTGATACTTTATCCGCAAATTTTGTAAGATATATGGCCTCCTCTACTGCCGCATCGCCGCCACCTACGACCACAACCTCCAATTCCTCAAAAAAGTCTGCATCGCAGGTCGCACAGTAGGATACCCCTTTGCCCCTGAGCTCCAGCTCTCCGGGTATTCCCAGCAGCATCGGCTGAGCTCCGGTTGCGATAATTATGGTTTTTGCACTGATGTCGTTGCCGGATGACAGCTTTATTTTTTTTACCTTATCGGATATGTCAAGCCCCGCTACTTCACCCTTTGTCAGCTCTGTGCCAAAGGCTTCCGCCTGGCTTCTCATTCTTTCCATCAGCTTAGGTCCTGTGGGCATTTCAACAGAGCCGGGATAGTTCTCCAATTCTTCTGTTGTGCCTGCCTGGCCACCCCATTTTGCTTTCTCGATTATTATTGCGCTCATCCTTGCTCTCGATGCATATAATCCTGCCGATAGGCCTGCGGGTCCCCCGCCGATTATTGCAACGTCGTATATTTTGTTCATTTGCTCTCCTCCTTATTTTTCAATACTTTCCAATGCGCTTTCAAAGAGCTTTAAATCCACAAACTTGAAATCCTCAAGCACCCTATCGCTCCACAGGGGTACCCTGCCGCATTTTGCGAACTTCTCCGCCGCAGCAATGCTGTCTTCTATTATGGCCAAGGACCCATAATCCAATCCATCCCCTTGTGATACAATAATGCTTCTGAATAAAGTTTCGTTGGGTTTGACACTTCCCATAAGGGGATGAGTTACCAGCCTTGATCCCTTATGCACCATATCTCTCGCAAATTTCAGCACATCTATGTATTCACCCTCCACGAAGGTTATGTCATAATTATTGTTGTATTTTTCAAAAACAAGACTGTTGTTTGTCAATACTCTAAGCCCTCTATCCAGTAATATCCCCCCATAATACTCAATTTATCAAATGCTTGCGGCCCATTGCACACAATTGTGCAAGCGCTCATTAAAAAAACAAAAAGAGATAGAGACTACGCCTCTACCTCTGTACTGTACCTGAGATATTCCTTGATGTATGAACGTAAATCTCATTTATCAAGTTGATCCTTCGGTGCTTTCGCTCACCAGAGGTGCGTCCGGTTATCGGTCCTTTTGCCTGAGAGCTTCATCATAAAGCATTTAATTATGATTTGCCCCTTCGGCGTCAAAAATTTGATCTCTCCCGAAAACCATCCACCGCACTATATGTTTTTTCTATAGTTCTAATATATCCTATAAGCATCACCTATGCAAGCAGTTTTTATAATTTGTAACACATATTAACAAAAATTTTACTCCTTTGAAGGCATATTCCTTTTGCCCTTCAAATGTATCAAATATTTATTAGCTCATATTCCTTATTGCCAAGGCCTATTTCTTCTCCATAGGAAAACTGGCTTACTGTATCAATATTATTATATAGACCCCTTATTTTGTCCTCGCCTTTTTTATGGTTGCACTTCAGGCTGCTGTTGGGGTTGCCGTACTGTTCATTCACAAGGTCGTAAGAGGCCATATCAATTGCAACCGGGTCCTTAGAAGCCAGTATCCCAATGTCGGGCACTATGTAAGCGCCGCTGAATCCGTAGCAATCGCAAAGGGGGGTTATATTCATAAGGACATTTATATATCCTACGTTATCGCTTTTATTCATTACGGCCCCATATGCATATTCAACCATTCTCTCAAGAAATATCGGTATTTCAGTATCCCATTGAGGGCTTATGGCTCTCAATGGGCAAATGGAAATGCACTCCCCGCAGCCAATGCAAGTCTCTCCTATCAGCGCCCTTTTCCCATCCTTCGTTATTGCCGACACTGGGCAGTACTTCATGCAAGTATCGCAGCCTGCACATTTTGTGGACACCTTGGGTTTTATGACTGAGTGCTGCTGCTGTTTGCCCGCTGCGGGAGCACAGCCCATGGCAAGGTTCTTTATTGCACCACCGACACCCGCATTCTCATGGCCTTTAAAGTGAGACAATACTATCATTTTTGATACATCCCCAATTTCCTTTGAAATCTTTACAGTTTTAAAATGCTTCTTGTCGATTTTTACGTCAATGAAGCTATTGCTGTAAACTCCATCAGCAATTATTATGGGTGCATTAACGACAGCATAGGAAAACCCGTTATAAATTGCCGTATTGTAGTGGTCTACCCCGTTTGCCCGGGAACCGTTGTACAATGTATTTGAATCCGTAAGAAAGGGTTTGCCCCCGCTTTCTTTTATTCTGTCAACTATCTGCCTTGCAAATGTGGGCCTTATATATGCAGTATTGCCTTTTTCCCCAAAGTGCATTTTTATCGCTACAACATCCCCTTTGGATATCATATCACCGAATCCTGCCTTATCAAACAACTTCTGCATTTTTGTCAGCATACTCTCTTGTTTGCCCCGGGTATGTACCCCGGCAAAATAAACTTTTGATTTCACCATTATCCGCCCCTTAAATACCGAAATATAATCCTACTGCTCCCGGTCCTCCATGGGTGGCTATTACAGACCCTGCTTCGCCCTTTATTATCTCCTTTATATTGTATTCCCTGACAAGCTCTTTTTCCAGCATCTCGAGATGCTCCGGATCAGCTATGTGGTTTATGCCTATAGTCCGGCCCTCCAAGGTCCACCCTTTATCCTTTATTGTATTCATTATCATCGCTATAGCTTTTTTTACTCCCCGGGCTTTTTCGAATAATACCAGCCTACCGTCCTCCATCGTAAGTATCGGTTTTATATTAAGTATTGAGCCTGCCACAGATGCAGTCAGGGACAGCCTGCCGCCTTTATGAAGATATTTAAGGGTATCAAGAATCAGCATATGCTTCATTTTTTTCTTGCTTTCCTCAATTTCCTTTGTTATCTCTTCCGGCTCCAAGCCTTCTTCGGCAAGCCTCGCAGCCTTGATCACAAGCATTCCCGCCCCCAGGGTAATTCCTTCGGTGTTAATTACATGTATGTCTTCCCCATCCATTGCCTCCTTTGCCATTACGGCTGAATTATATGTACCGCTGAGCTGCGAAGAGGCATGTATTGAGATTACTTTGCTGCCGGATGAAATCTCTTTATTGTATACCTCTAGAAATTCTGCCGGAGGCACTTGTGAGGTAGTGGGAAGTATCTTTGATTTTCCAAGTCTGGACAAAAACTCATTCAATGTAAAGTCGACACCGTCCTTATATTGTTCATCCCCGAAATGCACAGTCAAAGGTATCACTTTTATATCATACCTCTCAACATACTCTCCGGGAACATCACAAATTGAGTCTGTAATTATCTTTACCCCCATAAACACTTCCTCCTGACATTTTTATAAGGATATGCAAATTTACCGCATACTCTGAAAACCAACCTGCCTCAAGGCTTCATAAAGCACAATCGCAACTGAATTGGAAAGGTTGAGGGATCGGGTATCATTGAGCATAGGTATCCTCAGACAATACTCCTGATTCTTTTCCAGCAATAATTTTGGCAAACCCGCAGTTTCCCTGCCAAAAACCAAAAAGCAATTTTCCTTGTACTTTGCTTCAAAATGGCTCTTTTTCCCTTTTGTGGTCAAATAGTAAAACAACTCTTCGGGATGCTGGCTTCTTAGCTCCTCAAAAGAATCATAGTAGGTTATGTCCACCAGGCTCCAATAATCCAACCCGGCTCTTTTCAGGTATTTGTCTTCAAGGGAAAAACCCAGAGGTTTGATAAGGTGAAGCCTGCTGCCCGTTACTGCACAGGTTCGTGCAATATTGCCCGTGTTCTGCGGTATTTCAGGTTCTACCAACGCTATATTGAAACCCAATTTAACAACTCCCATAAAAGTATGGTCAACAGCAAAAAGCATGCACAAAAATTGACAAATATGCAAATAGGGGCATTATTCCCTAAATGCATAACTATGTGAAAATTTGATGCCCATGAGCTTTTTACGATTGAAGTGATCATTTATCTGTTAATGCAACATCAATTTCGACCTTTCCTAGGGTCTCCAATGCTAAAGGTATGCATATAGTCCTTGTACCTTTTGTAGAAACGGATATATCCTTCCCTGCCAATATAGAGGGAGGGGTAATCTCAATTTTGATTCCGTTGTTGGAAAACTCAGTAGATACGTTCCCCATAATCATATTCCCAAGCTCAGCTATTGCGCTTCTGGCCATTTCTTCCAGTTTGTTTACTTCCATTCCCATCATCATAACAGAGGCAATCCTGCACGCAGTTCTTTCATCCATGCTAAAAAAAACCTGACCCCTGAATTCCCCCGTAATACCTATGATTATTGCAACTCCCTCCGGCAAGAATGCAGAGTCCCTCATAAATATCTGTCCGCGGCTAGCTTTTACATTACAGATCATGTTCATTAGGTTGGCTGAAACATTGATAAATGGATTGATTAATTCAACGTTCAATACTGTATCCTCCAAAATAAGTTAACTGCTATACATATTCTACATTATTCTACAATATAATGTGCCATTATTCAATACCCATTATTGAGACTAAATGGAAAGAGGCTGCCGCATATAAGCGGAATAATGCTAAAAAAGGGGCACCGCTATTTTTCATTGCTTGCGATGCCCCGATTTCCCCAATTAGAATTCCGGAATCAAAAGCTTCTGGCCTTCAAAAATAAGATTTGCGTCCTTAAGTTTGTTGAATTCCGCCAGTCTCTGATATGTAAGGCCAAATTTCTTTGCGATCTTCCATAAGATATCCCCTGCCTTGACTTCATAGACAGTTGATTCCTGAGGCGCCTGCTCTACTGCGACAATTCTTCCCTCAATTTTTATATCCACTGTGCCAAGGCTTGTAATATAATCCATCACTATTTCATCCATCCCTGGCAATTCTTTTATCACCTGGCCGGGAGCCAGCATTGTATAGTTGTCTCCCCCTACTGCCATAAAGTCATTGGTTGCAAGAATATACTCCTTTTCCAGATCTATTGCCTTGCCGCCTATCTCTGCCTTTGTCACTCTTTTCCCCGCCTCTTTTGAAGGGTCAAAAGAGAATTTTATTCCGGCAACATGAGGGAATCCCCCGTTCGTTGCGGGATAAACCGATACTCCATGCTCGAGGGCAGCAACTATATTGGATCCTTTAACCTTTTTTACAACTATATAGTTCCCGAAGGGCAATACAGTAATTACTTCCCCCTTTGTTATTTCCCCCACGTCAATTGATGCCCTTATACCTCCGCCGTTGGTTATCACAGCATCTGCAGCAGTAGCCTTAAGTATTGCATTGGTAATCAAATTGCCAAGATTGGTTTCTCCTGTCCTTGCGTGTTCTCTTAGGCCATCAAGTTCAACAGCAGTTTTGCCAATTACTACAGATGTTATCTTTTCCTGTTCGGCAGTTATTCCTTCAATGGCCTTGAGAACCTCAGCATCTTCTGTTATCTGCTCGGCATCAGCCCGCGAAATCAGTTTGGCTTTTTCCACGGATACCTTGCCCTCTTTATACAACATATTGACCATCCCAAAATTCTTGCCATATTCACCAGTCT
>CAYURW010000021.1:0-12573 GCA_964447145.1 uncultured Clostridiaceae bacterium | reverse complement strand
CAGTCTGAACAATCAATGTGTCGCCTACCTTTAATCCTTCGTTCAGCACTGTGTGACTGTGTCCGTCAATGATAAGGTCAATGCCCTTTACCTTTTCCGCAACCAATTTGCTGGTATGTATTGAGCCTTCATCCAATCCCAAATGTGATAAAAGGATTATTATGTCCGCTTTCCCTTCCAGCTCTTTTAATGTTTTTTCCGCTGCTGCAACCGGATCTTCGAAAGTCAGACCCTTAACATTGTTAGGATTGGTCTTGTATGTGGTTTCCGGAGTAGAGAGGCCAAATATTCCCACCCTGACTCCACCTAATTCTTTTATTATGTAAGGTGTCAATAGAGGCGAACCATCTGCCTTAAGGACATTTGAACTGATTATAGGAAAATCCGTAAGTTTATCAAGTTCAAGAAGCCTTTCCTGCCCATAGTTGAAATCATGATTCCCCGGCACCATAGCATCATATTTTATGGTATTCATTACTTTTACAATGCTTTCGCCCTGAACAAGGGTGGATATTGTCTGTCCATGGAATGTGTCCCCGGCATCAAGTACCAGCACGTTCTCCCCCGAGTCCCTTACCTCTTTGACCTTAGCCGCAATTTTTGCAAAACCGATCTCGTCCTTTCCTGTCAATACCCTGGAGTGAGTATCGTTAGTATGTACTATTGTCAGAGATACTCCGGCTGCACCTTCCCCATTGCCCTCTGCGGCCCAAACACCGCCTATCGGCAGCAGCATTGAGAAGGTCATAACCAATGTAAGCAGAATACTTAGTCTCTTAGAAACCTTTTTCATCTTCATACCCCCAAATATTTTTTGCATAAGTCCCTATATACATATGCATCAATTTCAATTATAGCATAAATATGGCAGCGAACAAAGGCAAAATCAGAGGATAAACCTTTCCACAGCCTCTGCCACCCCATCCTCCAGATAGTCTCCGGTAATATGGTCAGCCGCACCCTTTAATAAATCTTCCGCATTCCCCATTGCGATTCCAAGGCCTGCATATTCAATCATACTCATGTCATTTTCATTATCCCCTATTGCTATTATCTCCTCTCTTCTAATTCCATACATATCTGCAAGTATTTTTACTGCGTTGCCTTTGGTAACACCCTTGTTCATTACCTCCAGGTTGTCTTTCATGGATTGGCTTACCGCCACATTTTTTGTCCTCATTATGTCATCCCTGAGCCTTTTTATTTTTCCGCTGTCCCCGTCTACCACAACGGCCTTCAATATTTCTGCATTATCCCGATTGAAGGCATCTTCTATATCTTCAACAATTTTTATTTTTACCTTGTCTTCTTCCCCCAGGTACTTATTCCATTCCTTATATCTAAGGGAAACGTTCACAAGCTGTTCTGAATAAATGGTATCCTCAGTGAAAAAATGACATAGAAGCCCATGTTTATGCGACAGTTTGATCATGTCTCTTATTGTATCCGGTTTCAGGGTTTCTTTATATATGGTCCTTTCGGTATCTGATATACTGTCAAAGATCGCTTCTTTTATTATAGCTCCGTTGCTGGCGATAATCGGAGTGTTAAGCCCAAGAAGCTTTGCATACACTTTGGCAGAAGTGTATATCCTGCCTGTGGCAACAACTATGTGTACCCCTTTTTCAATTGCCTTGAATAAAGCCTCCCTGTTTCTGTCGGATACTTTTTTCTCTTTGTTTAGAAGTGTGTAATCCATGTCCGTAACCAGCATTTTGTATTTTTTATTGTTCATGCTCAACATAATCTCTCCCTGAAAATATTATTGTGATTACTGCCCTCTTATATTCTATCTCAGTTGGCACTGTTTTCAAAGTCTAAATTGGAAAGGCGCATAGAACAAAGGCGGCTTCGCCGCATTTGATGCCCATGTGCCTTTTCCGAACGCAGTGAGGAAATAATGGCACGGACACTTAAATCAATGTTTTTTATTGTATAGGAAAGTTATACTTTCCTATACAATAAAAAAACGTCGGTATTATCCGACGCTAAAATCATAGGAATAAAGCAAAAAGAACCGTCCCCAGTGCTTTCTTTTTGGTGCGCGAGGCGGGATTTGAACCCGCACAGCCTTGCGACCGCTAGAACCTGAATCTAGTGCGTCTGCCAGTTCCGCCACTCACGCCAATGAAAGTATTATATCACGTAACGTTTTTGATTTCAATGATAATTTTGCCACTGCATTATACCCTGCGCCCCAATATATATGAGCCTATAAAGAACCTAAATGCTCCGGCTTTCTTCATTGCAAAACTTTTAACATTTTTTCTGAACATTTCCAACGTCAGTCTTTCTTCGGCACTGGGCTCGCAGCCGCCATACCTTATTTTGCCCAGCAGTACTTCCGCCATGGGCAGATCCGAAAGGTTCTCACCGCTGTTATTATTAACTCTTTTCAAAAATTCTCTCAGGGTTTCTCCGTCTCTGATCACAAATCCTGCATGCTCCAAATACCAAAGCATATTCTCCAGATATCCTGCTGCATATTTCCGCCCTTTGCTGCGTCTTATGGCAGCTTCTTTTATAATTTGCACAAGACGCATAAATGCTATCCTGGCTGCCAGAATAAAAAAAACAAAAATCAAAATATTAAAAAAAACACCGGAAGGGCCTTTTTTGCCAAGGATCACAGCATCGCCCGCCCCCTCCCTTTCAAGGTCCGATTCTCTTCCATCCCTGGATTTTCTCTTTGTAACACTATCCTTTAATACTGTTTCCTGCACCGTATCCGCCTCAACTGTGACGGTTTTGCTTAGGGGCGCAGCAAATTCTATTTCGGGATATTGAGGGGTAGGCTCAAAGGTTACCCAGCCGTAGTCATCAAAATAGACCTCTACCCAGGCATGGGCATCAGTGCCTTTTACCTCTCTCACCCTTTCATTTTCATATCTGGAAATAAAGCCTTCCACGTACCGGCAGGGCACACCGGAAGCCCTGAGCAATACTGTCATAGATGTTGCAAAATATGTACAGTAGCCTTCCCTGCCTTCAAACAGGAAGTGATCAGTAAATTCTGATCCGGCAGGAATTTCGGGGGGAACCAGCGTATATTTATATGTTTGGCGCAGATACTTTTCCACAGCCTTTGCCTTATCATAAT
Source organism: uncultured Clostridiaceae bacterium (assembly GCA_964447145.1). GTDB lineage: Bacteria > Bacillota > Clostridia > Lutisporales > Lutisporaceae > BRH-c25. The sequence goes on along the minus strand of CAYURW010000021.1, from coordinate 9,473 downwards.
TATTGCTGCAGGGACCGGTGATCTCCAATGCCAAAGACCTGACTCTCTCAGAAATATCCCCTGTCAAAAAGGTGTATAACCTGATGCCCTCGGTTTTCATCCCCGTGGTCTTTGCCCTCCTCAGCCCCTCAATATCTGTGTAAGCCATAATGCTCCTTACGGAATAGCTCTTATCCTTCATTATCATTTTTGAAGCATATGCCTCTGAGTCCTCGTCCAGATAGACTCTCTTTATGTCAAGCTGTACACCATGGACCGAATAGGGGGCAAATACGGTTGAAGTCAAGAGTTTCTTATGGGTGACCTCCAGAGTTTTTTCATAGGTATCAATCGTACTTCCGTAGGGAAGGGGCATTAATTGCCCCGGTGTGTATTCGCTCAGTTTCCTTTTGGACTTTCCCCAGCTGTTATTTCCATATCTGTCCATTATCATTCCCCGAAGATACAGGGTTTCTTCCCCCGCCGTTCTTACAGTCATCAACACTGAGCTGTCCTGGCGGATCCTTCCCCCCAGCCTGTTACCTCTATACCCGCTGGAATTAAGGCTGTACCTTGAGTTATAACCGTAATTGAAAGATTCCATGGCATCATTCCGCCATTCAGAAATAAAAGGAAATATGGTCACAATTCTGTCGTTTAGCCACGGCCATTTCAGTTGACCTATATTCAATGAAAATATCAGGGACAGTGTCAGGGATATTGTAATGACAATTGCAGAGCTTAGCGCCCAGATATTGCCTCCACCGTGCTCTATGATGCTTCCTTCTGATCTCCATTCCTTCATTTTTTTCTTATATTTTTGATAGGAGTACAGCATCAAGGCCCCAAAAAGAAAAAGAGTCAGGTACAGCCTGGCATTGCTGACATAAACAAACCAGAAAAATGAAAGGATGGCGGTACCTGTTACAATAAGGGCAAAACCCCCCTTTTCGCTATAAGCGACAACCGATATAAAAATAGCAAAAAATGTCGCATATAATATTATGAAAGGAAGAAAATAGTCCTGCTCGAAGTAATTGTATCTTCCGAAATAGCCGGACAACCATATAAAAAAGTCCCGGGTTTTTTCCAGATAAAACTCTGGCTCATTGTGATAAATATAGAATAATAAGCATATTCCCAAAGCCGCAATCATGAAAAACAGCTTTGGGAACAGAACAAAAGCAGACACAACAGCAATCACTGACAAAAAAATAATGATCATCCGGGGCATTGTTATCTCCATCCCCACATAATCTTTTACCGCCAGGCCCAGGCTCATTATCATTATAAATATCAGGCTGAAATAGAAAAATATTTCCTTTGCATCTCTTTTATTCATGATGCCCTCCGAGTACCTTTTTCAAGTCATCTTCCAGTCCGGCTGCAAAGACCCTGATGCCGTTCTCCCTGAGCATTTCGATATTCTCCCGGGATTCCATCCCGGATTTGCATAAATATATTATCACCAGCTCAATTCCCGCAGCTTTTAATGATGCAAATGAAGAGGCAGAGTTGTCTATATCGGGTGTTATCACTATTATGGTAGCATCCCAGCTTAATTTTCTTGCTTCCTTTCTGACAAGGTCCGAAATAGGTATATCCCCTTTTGAAGAAAGCTTGCTCAACATATCAAGAAATTGACTAAACCGGTCAATCTCTTTTGCTGAAAAAGTGACAAGCTCCTCTCCCTTAGCTACAAAATTCACTGACATTGAATTGGAAAGTGCATGCCTGACAATTGAGGCTGCATACTCCGCCCCCTTCTCCTCGATGTCATAGGATATTTCCTCATCAAACCTGTAATCGTATGAGTCAAGAAAAACATTTAAGTTTGCGGAAGCATTGAGCTCAACATTCCTGACAAAAAACTCCCCTCTATGAGCCGTGACCTTCCAGTGAATTTTTTTGAAGCTGTCTCCAAGTACGTATTTCCTTATATCCCTGGTACCGACATTGTCCTCATAGGCACTATGCTTTACTGCTGTGGTGCCGAACTGCTGTCTCATCGGAACATCCAGGCCCTTTAGCATATGCACCTTTGGATATACGATCAGGTATCTATCGTCATGGAAAACCTTTTTCCAGTTAAAAATGCCCAATACATCGCCAAACTCCGCCTCTATGACCCCAATTTTGTAAACCCCTTTATGTCTGCATTCAAATTCTCTAGACATAGTCACTATCATTCCGGGCATAAGTGAATAGACCCTCTGCTTTTGATCTTCACCAGCAAGCCGTTTGGGGAGTCCCGCCTTTATCCTCAAATACGGTATTGCCATCAAGCCTGCATTAAAAAAGTCGGTCTTAAGGCTTACCCTTTCTCCGGTAACAGCCTTTGAACCAATTTCCCATGTAAGATTTGTCAGATTGTTGCAGATGCTTCTGCCTGCAATATAGGAGGCCCCTATAATAAAAAAGACTGTGAAAAATAGCCCGTATATGTATTTACCCCCTATGAGTAATGCCAAAAGGAAGAACAACAGAATCAGAAGCAATGCTCTCCTGTTCATCTTAGCCATGAATATTCGCCACCGGTACTTTTATACTCCGTACTATCTCTGTAAGGATGAAATCCTGATTCTTTCCCTGTATCCTAGCCTCGGACCTCAATATTATCCTATGAGCAAGAGTGCAATAGACCATCTCTATTACATCATCAGGGAGCACGTATTCCCTTCCTCTGATAAAAGCCAGAGCTCTGCTGTTGTTGAAAAGGGCCAGAGTACCCCTGGGGCTGCAGCCCAGGTATACATCCTTGTGTTCCCTGGTTGCTCTGGCTATTTTTACTATGTAATCACGGACTGAGTCATCTATGTAAACTTCCTCTACCTTTTTCCGAATCTCTGCAATCTCCTGAAGGCTTATTGCAGGCTCCACCTTTTCTAACATCCCCCCTGCCCTGCACCCTCTCAATATATCCTTTTCTTCCTCATAGGAGGGATAGCCCATGGATATTCTTATGGAAAACCTGTCTATCTGTGCTTCAGGCAAAGGGAATGTCCCCTCATATTCTATAGGGTTCTGTGTTGCAAGGACCATAAAAGGCTCGGGCAGCTTGTAGGTGTTTCCGTCAACAGTGACCTGTCTTTCCTGCATAGCTTCAAGCAAACTCGATTGAGTTTTTGGAGACCCTCTGTTTATTTCATCCGCCAGTACAATATTGGCTGCCACAGGCCCCTGCTTGAACTCAAACTCACAGAGCTTGACATTATAAATTGTTACTCCTGTAATATCCGACGGAAGCAAATCCGGTGTGAATTGTATCCTGCTGAAGCTGCAGCCGATTGATTTTGCGACAGCATGCACCATAGTGGTCTTGCCGACTCCGGGCACATCCTCAATAAGTACATGGCCTCCCGCAAATAAAACAACCAGCAGCTTTTCCAAAGTATCCCCCTTGCCGATAACAGCCCTTGAAACACTTTCTTTGATCCTTCCGACCGGTCCGTTATTGCCTTCCATAATAGCACCTCACAAGAACAAAGTGGGCTTCGCCGCATTTTGTATGATTATAGTTTATTTAATATTGTTTGACAATTCAATTAACTTACGGTGAAGTTTTTCAAAATATTAGTTCACAAATAGAAAATGCGGCTTCACCACATTTGGCCTGCCGCATTTTCTAATCATTAATATCCCGGTTCTCTGTTTTTTTGTATTGCTCTTTTGTTAGGCTCAGCTGTTCTCTGGCAAGCTTATCTATCCGCATGTTCTGACTCCTGTCAGGATTCATGATTACCTTTCCAAACCAGGCTGCAGCATCGTTATATTTACCCAGCCGCCTTGAAAGCTCACCTATCAGATACATTACAGTAATTTCATCCAGATTGCCCAAGGGCATCTTCTCAGTTTCATAAGCCTCCAGATAGTACCGGAGCGCATAATCGAGAAATTTGTATTCCTGCTCATCCTCCGCAAATCTATACAACCATGCAAGCTTCAGACACAATCCCCCAAGCACACCGGCACCGGCTTTTCTGGATTCGGCAGTATGAATGGCCAGCTTACAGGCAGCTATTGCATCCTCAAGAGTCCTTTCATTGCAGAAATTCTTTGATACCTTCCTTCCCAGAAAAGCCTCTCTGAGAAGTTCGATATCCACTTCCTCAATGGACTCAAAAGAGTTCTCCGTTGCCGAATATGCACAGCCGGGGCATACATATATTTCGTAGTATGTGGGATTGATTCCCTTATAATGGGTACAAAAATCTTCATCCCTTTTTTTTACCCTACAGGAGTTTATTTTGGTTTGCATAGTGAGAAATTGTTCATTGCATATAGGACATGTGATTTTTTTTGAATAAAGCGAGTCGTTCATATTGACCTCCTGTTTCTGTTTTGCTATTCAGTTGTTTCTTCCGGATTCTCAGGTATGACCGGCGGCGCAATCTTCATGGTGCCTACCCTTTTAACACCGTTTACAACTCTATAAACACTTAGGGGAAGCTCTTCGGTGGATATGTCCTTCCCATTCTCAACAATTATCCTGTAACTTTTTACGACATAACCCGTATATGCTTTCTTTTCCTCTACCTCTGTCCCCTCCGGAAGAGTTGGGTCCTCTATTATGTTTACAGTGGGGGATGTCTGCTTTATTACCTCTGTCTTTATTCTTACGGTTCTGCCAGGGTTGTCATTCCTCCCGTAAATAATAAATTTAACCCAGCTTCCGCTCACTTCCCCGTATAAATAAACAGGATACCCTGTTGTATTCTCAAATTTCAGATCAATGAAATCCTCAGATAATGTGGCATCTCTCCCAAGAGCGATGTATGCAGACGGAAGGGCATGGCTCTTCCGCTCTACTATTTTCATATTTGAAAGCAGTGCGGCATTATATAATGTAGAGGAAACCTGGCATACTCCGCCGCCTATTCCGGGCACCAATTCATTATTCACTATTACGTTGGCCAATTTGTAACCGTGCTTTGCCAGCCTCGGGCCAACATTTTTATTAAGGGAGAACACTTCTCCCGGCTTTATAAGCATGTGGGATATGCTGCTTGTGGCAATTTTGATATTGTGGGTCCTGTCTGTATCCCCGGCATTAAATTTTGTTGAATATTCCCCAAGCTTTTCTTTTATGTTTTCAAGGTCGACTCTTTTTATATCAGGCTGAACCGTTTCGACAATCAATTCCAAGTCCCCGGCGGAAGCGGCATCTAACCGGGCTTTAATAAGATCGAGGGTTTGATCTGCACTAAGTCTCCTGCCCTCGGTTTCATCAGTATAAGTAAAACTCCCGCCCTCCAATACTATTGTCGCATCCTTTGCCTCCTGCCCGATTTCTTTTGATATCTGCTCCAGAATGTTTTTTATATTTCCTTCCTCGTAGGAATAATCGAGAGGGATGTCTTCCCTGTTTATCTGTGCTCTAACTACCTCTGTTAATTTTTTGAACAGGCCCCCCGAATGTCCTATGCTATAAGCCTTTGCCACGGCATCTTTATAGCTGTAGCTAAAGCCTGCATCCCTATAGCTCAAGCCCCAGCTTCTTTCTTTGTATTTAAGAACAATGACCGAATTGTCGATTATTGATTCGGTCTTGCCCTTAAGCACACTTTCTGCTTGAGAAGTAGTAAGACCGCCGACATCGGTCCCGTTAATCGTAATGTTTGAATGAATGATGTCTCCGCTCAACACCACATTGACCAATATAAAAGATACAGCCAACAATACTACAATGCTTATAATTCCGATTTTTACACCTTTGCTCATACAAAGCCTCTCATTCTTTTCCAATACTTGTACAACAGTCTAATATATTATATACTATTTCCCCCTTCGATAATGACACAAATTTAATAAATATTATTCTTCTTTTTCTTCTTTTTCCCAATAAAACTCAATAATATCCCCATCCCTTATGACGTCTGAGTAATTCGCCTTGTTCCCGTTAAGCAGCATGGTAATTAACCCCTTTATTTTGCCGGGGTCAATTTCAATGCTGTTCAGTACGTCCACAAACAAGCATTGGGATTTGTCCGTTCTAAGGGCAGCGGGTTTCCCGTTCAGAGTCACGTTTACACATTTGAATTCGGGCTCCTGCTTTTTCAATATATTATATGCGATTTGATCTCCACTGTATATGGAATCCTGCAATCCCGCCTCCCTCCCGTTTATCTTAATCCCGGCGCCATTGCTTTTTATATCTAAATATTCAAGGACTTCGATAACACTTTCCGCAATCCCGATTTTTACTTCATCGCCTTCTCTTATTGGAGTGTCCGGGTCGCTTTCAATGCCGTTTATTCTAATTACGGGTTTTATGCTGAAGACATCCTCATTCAGATATATGAGCTTTTCCCCATATTTCCCTATATAGTCCCCTGGGCATGCCTTTGCAGGTTTACCGTCCACTGCCGGCTCCACTATTATTCTGTCCCCGTTTACTATTGTCTTATCAAGCCCTGCCGGATTATCGTTAAGATATATGACTGCCGACTCCCCGGATTCTCCTTTTACTACCTCGTCTTTTTCATTTAACTTAAAGTTCAATGGGTCCCCGCGCCGACATATAAGATTGTGGGGATCATATCCCATCATTATTAAGGCATCAGCTATTGTAAGAGTTTTTGAATTAAATAGCTTCACGTTTACCCCGTTCACCGTAACGTGGGTAAAATCTTTTTGCCTGTTTAGATATGAGGTTACGGCAATGCCAATCGGGGTAATGAACTCCGGCCCCGAAAATCTTTTTCCCCTGAACTCAATATCTTTTATTATATCAGTACTTCTTACCCCTACCCTTTCCGGAGGTATCTGAAGACATTCTGCTATGTTACCCGTAAGACCTGGTATCTGGCTTCCGCCCCCTATGAGTAACACTGCGCTTGGAGATTTCCCATTGAACTCCAGTATTTTGCCGCTGATCTCCTTTGCTAAGCCTTCAATGGAAGGGCTTATCTCCTTTAAGACCTCGGATGAACTTCTTTCATGAGTCACTCCCATAATATCCTTGTATTTAACAGTTTCTTTATGCAGCTTCCTTTTAACTTTTTCCGCCTGGTCAAAATCAAGGAGAAAGACTTCAGCAATTTTCTCGGTAATTTCATCCCCTGCTACAGAAGCCATGGCAAATGTAAAAACTGTCCCGCTCTTTGTCAGGGCAATATCCGATGTCCCTGCTCCAATATCAACAAGGGCAAGATTCAACATCCTAAGGCTGCTGTTTATCGATACGTTCATGGCAGCAATAGGTTCCAGGGTAAGCCCGGAAACCTCAAGTCCCGCCTTGGTGACCACGGAATACAGGCTTTCGACCACTATTCTCGGAAGAAAAGTGGCAATTACTTCTATACCGGCAAGGTTTGCCTTATGGCCTTCAAGATTGCGTATCATCGTACCGTTGAGATAGTAATTAACGATAGCATAGCCCACGCAAAAATATGACTGTTCTCTCTCTTCACTCTGCTTCTCCATGCTTTTCCGTGCCTGTTGAATAGCTTTGATTTCAAGGCTGCTTATCAGTTCGCTGTCAATTTCGGACAAAGGATCAGTCTCCTGTTCAACCAGGATTTTGATTGTCTTCAGTGTCCTTCCCGCAGCTGCAATGAATACCCTTTTGAGTTTTACCCCCGCTTTTTTTTCGAGTCTTTCCTTGATCTTTACTACAGCCTTTGCGACATGTTCAATATCATGGACCTGCCCGTCATACATGACCCTTTCCTTGTGCTCTTCAATTTCAAAGCCTTCCACCACAAACCTCTGACCATCATGGAACCCCAATATTCCGACCACGGTCCTTGTTCCTATGTCCAGAGAGAATAATAGATCCTGTTCGGTCATACAGCTCACCCTAACATCATTGATTTTGCTTTGTTCGCCTTTTTTTGCATTTTTTCGGCATTTTTTCGGCATTTTTAATATTCTATATAAAAATTCTAAATCCTTCTAAATGTTTCTCAACATATATTTCAATGGGGGCTTGTGCGAATTGTGCGCAACATGCCGCAAGCATTTGATAATTTGAAAAATTCTATTATTTTCATGGTTTAAATAAACATAAAAAAAGCAATCTATTAGTACGACATATATTACAAAAAGTATTTCACAGAGCTCATTACTGTTTCATAAAACCTGAAAGGAAGTGCTATCATAATGCGAAGGACCTCCAGAAGCATGATGGCTTGGGGAACTGTAGGCGCAATGGCGGGATTAGCCTTGATCCCTATGTTCAATACAAAAACCCGCAAAGTAATTTCACGTTCAGCAAGAAATGCGTATTTTAGAGTATCGGATATGATACAGGATATGAAAGCCATAGGGCATAAATAATAGACTTGTCAGCAGCAAGTCTATTATTTACTGTTTTCCTTCAGTTTGATATAGTCGCTCTTTAGTATCCCCATAATTACTTCGTCATAAAATACTCCGTCAACATAAGCAGACCGCCTCGTCCTTCCCTCATCGGAAAAGCCACATTTTAGATAGCACTTGACGGCTCTTTCATTATATTCGTATACCTTCAATGCCACCCTGTAAATGTCAACTTTCATAAAAGCATAGTCCAGAATAGTCCTGACTGCATCTTCTCCGTAGCCTTTTCCCCAATGATCCTTGTCTCCTATCCTTATGCCTAGATTGCAGCTTTTGTCCTGCTCACTAAAACCATAAAGCTGTATTGTCCCTATTGGGGTCCCCTTCTCGTTGTCTATCATCAGGTTCATGGGGTCATTCCCAAAGCTTCTTTTAATATTGTATCTTATATTGTCCGGTGTCGCTCTTACATTATTCCATCCTGCAAGCTTGTTAAGCTCATGATCGTTGTACCATCTCAGCAAATAATATATGTCGCTATCAGTCCCTGGCCTAAGAGTAACCTTGCGGCCCTGCAGCTCACTTTCGGCCAGATCTCTGCTGCTGACCGATACAGCATTTAAGAAAGCGGGGAAATATTTGAGAAGCTTATAAGGCTTTTCCATGTATTTTCTCTTGTTCTGCATCATATCTTCATAATGCTTCATATTAAGTGTGATCTTCACGTTGATCCCATCCATTATCCCTTCTCTGACGATATTCCCTTCGGTGCTGTGATATACAGAAAACCTTCCTGCCACCCTGTCCTTTTCCTTTATTACTACGCCAAAATTTCCTGAACCGAACAGGAAGATATTTGTGAGAACGGGTTTTAAAAAAGGGTAGCTCCCAAAAAAGCATGAATACAAATCTGATATATTATCGGAAAAGCTTTTCATATTTTCTGCCGAAATTGCGCTCATTAATTACTACTCCCCAAACTGTCATAAAATTGAAAATATATAATATCGAACACAAATAGTATAGCATATACAGCCCCAATATTACATATATCACCAAAATTTCTCCAGTATTTTCGCAAGCTCTCCGGAGCTTTTCACCCTGCCGTTATGCCTCCATTCTTTGGGAAACATGCTTAAATACCGACTGCTTACGAACCTTTCATCAATAAGCAGCACTACTCCCCGATCCTCTTCGGACCTTATTACCCTCCCCGCTGCCTGCATAACTTT
>CAYURW010000020.1:29166-30472 GCA_964447145.1 uncultured Clostridiaceae bacterium | reverse complement strand
AGTCTCAGGGGATATACATTTAGAAACCTGATCGGAGAAGACGAGAAATTTCTTTACTCTATAGAAATAGCAAGAAAAGCCGCCATGTCGTCTTCTACGGTTTTGATATCCGGTGAAACAGGCACAGGGAAAGAGCTTTTTGCCCAGAGCATACACAATGGAAGCAACAGAAGGAGTAAGCCTTTTATAGCGCAAAACTGCGCCGCACTTCCGGAATCCCTTCTGGAAGGGATTTTGTTTGGTACAGTCAAAGGCAGCTTTACTGGAGCAATCAACAGACCCGGATTGTTTGAGCAGGCAAATGGTGGAACTCTTTTGCTTGACGAGATCAACTCCATGGGCCATCAGCTTCAGGCCAAACTGTTAAGAGTACTGCAGGAAGGCTATGTACGAAGGATTGGCGGACTTGCGGACATACCTATCGACGTGAGGATATTGGCGACTACTAATGAAGACTCTTTAGCACTGCTGAATAATGGCATCCTCAGGAAAGATTTGTACTACAGGCTAAATGTTATAACTGTCAATATCCCTTCATTAAGAGAAAGAAAACCAGATATTCCGCTTTTAACGGATCATTTTATAAAGAAACACAGCAGCATACTGCAAAAAGATATCTGGTATGTTTCCAATGAAGTAAAAGAAGCTTTTGCTCATTATGATTGGCCGGGAAATGTCAGGGAATTGGAAAACATAATAGAAAGCGCAATTAATATGGTAAATAGCGGTCACATAATAAAATCGGAACATATCTCTCCGGATATGAGGGAAAGAATGTTTAAGTCCGGAAGTCATAGACTGAATTTGGATTTTCATGAAAAACAATCCCTTGACGAAATGTTAAAAGAAGCGGAAAGATCAATAATCCTTGAAGCCATGCAAGATAACGGGAATAATATTTCCAAAAGCTCAATAAAACTGGGTATAAAAAGACAGACGCTGCAGCACAAGCTAAAAAAGTACGGAATAAAGGTGCATCAAGAATCCTAAATTAATGGAGAAGCATTGGTTGCCCAGACTTTCATATCGCATAAAAAAGCAAATATGTTTGCATATGTGCAAATATATTTGCTTTTTTATTGGCTGTTATACTATTCAGAAAGATATATTTGGTTGGCACTATTCCTATGAAGCAGGTATTACCAGCATTTGAAGATTTATTATTTAATGCATTATTATTGTTGTTATGGCACAAAATTTGCTTATATATAAATTGAGATTAATATTTATAGGAGGTTATTATTCATGAGAAAAGAGAACGTGAAGGTAATTATTTGGGGGATAGGCGCTATGGGAAGCGGTATTG
>CAYURW010000020.1:0-29156 GCA_964447145.1 uncultured Clostridiaceae bacterium | reverse complement strand
TGCCGACATGCTCCTTAAGAAGAAAGGTGTGGAAATTGCTGGAGTCGTCGGCAGAGGCGCAAAAGTCGGTAAGAGCATGTATGATTACATCAAAACCGAAAAAGGCAGCCGCCCTGATGTAACGATTGGAACCTTCGAAGATGTTATAAAGGAAAAGGCTGCTGATGTTGTTCTGATCTGCACTGATTCCTTTACAAAAAATGTTTTTGATAAGATTAAATTTTGTCTGGAAAGAAAAATAAACGTTATCTCAAGCGCCGAGCAGATGGCTTACCCAAAGGCTGCGGAACCCGAACTGGCAAAGAAGATGGACGAGATTGCAAAAGCCAACGGTGTAACAGTGCTCGGGACAGGTATAAATCCTGGACTTATTATGGATCTTCTTGTAGTAGTACTTACCGGTGCCTGCGAGGAAGTGGACCATGTAACCGCAAGGCGCGTAAACAGCCTGTCGCCTTTTGGACCGGCAGTTATGGAAGAACAGGGAATAGGAATAACAATTGATGAATTCAATGATGGTGTTAAGACCGGAAAGCTTGCGGGCCATGTAGGATTTGCAGAATCCGTGGGAATGATAGCAGATGCAATAGGCTGGAAGCTTAGCGATTTCAATCAGAGCATGGAGCCAATAGTAACTTCAGTGGACAGGAAGTCACCCTATGGATTTGCAAAAGCAGGGGATGTAGCAGGCTGTGCAATGAAGGGCTTTGGTTATGTTGACGGAGAACTTAAAATTGAGATGGATCATCCTCAGCAGATAGAACCGCACCTTGGGGGCACGGATACAGGAGACTATGTAATAATAAAAGGGGTTCCCGACATTAACATGGCTAACAAACCCGAAGTCCCGGGAGGGATCGGGACAATTGCAATGTGCGTCAATATGATTCCCCAGGTAATTAACTCCAAACCGGGACTTAAGACTATGCTGGATCTTCCTGTGCCAAGGGCAATTATGGGGGATATGAGAGAAATGATAGAAGAATAGAATAGACATTCAATGAGTGCTTATGTGTTTTGTGTACAATGCTTTGAGAGTATTAAATAAATTAAGAATGGAGGGGCATAGATATTGTACTTGATATATATGTCCCTTAGAAATATTAATAAATCAAAAAGAGAGGTGCCATAAATGAAAAGTGCAAAAAAAGGTGATTGGGTGCAGATCCATCAGATAGTATTGAAACCCGGGGAGAGAGCTCCTCAAGTTCCCGATGACACAAAAAAAATGCCCTTGGAGCTTTGGGTAAAGGGTACTGCCCTTCATGATGCAAAAATAGGCGAAGACATAGAGATCAAAACCGTAACGGGAAGAATTGTCAAGGGGGAACTGAGGGCAGTAAATCCAAGATATGTTCATGACTTCGGAAACTTTGTGCCTGAGCTTTTAAGCGTGGATAAACAACTTAAGGAAATTCTTTTCGGAGGTGATTCAAATGACTAAAGATATGTCATACGCAGCGGTAATGGGGAGAAAAAACGAAATAATGAAAAAGGCAATAGGAATTGATTACAGTGTATTTGAATCGGGAGGGATTGCCTTTGATTATGAAAGAATGATGAAGGAAACCGGATACACCCTGGAGGAAATACAGGAAATACAATCTGAGACAAGTGTAGGCAATACTCCCATAATGGAGCTTCGGAATCTTACGGAATTGGTCAGGAAGATCTCCCCAAAAGGGAAAGGGGCAAGAATATTCATAAAAGATGAGGCGGCAAACCCCTCCGGGAGTTTTAAGGCAAGAAGAGCTGCAACTGCTGTATATCATGCAAAGAAACTGGGGTATAAAGGGGTATTGACAGCCACAAGCGGAAATTACGGTGCTGCTGTGGCATCTCAGGCAGCTAAAAGAGGGCTTAAATGTATTGTAGTTCAGGAATGCTATGACAGCAGAATGGTAGGACAGCCTGAGATACTGGAAAAGCTGCGTGCCTGCGAGGCATACGGAGCAGAAGTTGTGCAGCTTTCCGTGGGACCTGAGTTATTCTATACCTTCCTCACGCTTCTTGAAGAAACGGGATATTTCAATGCATCGCTATACACACCTTTTGGTATTGCGGGAGTAGAGACATTAGGATATGAGCTTGTCATGCAGTTCAGAGAAAAGCTTGGGAAAGACCCGGATAAGGTAATAGTGACAAATGCAGGTGGCGGAAATCTGACTGGTACAGCAAGGGGTCTCATAAAGGCGGGAGCCCAAAACACTGAAGTCGTCGGGGCAAGTGTGGATCTTTCTGGGCTTCACATGGCCTCTGATAATGATTTTAACAGAAAATCCTTTACAACAGGGCATACTGGCTTTGGAATACCCTTTGCAACCTGGCCGGATAGGGCTGATGTCCCCAGAAATGCAGCAAGGCCTTTAAGATACATGGACAGATATGTACTGGTAAGGCAGGGAGAGGTATTCTATATCACGGAGGCGCTATCGGTGCTTGAAGGCTTAGAGAGGGGACCAGCAGGGAACACCTCCCTTACAGCAGCCTTTGCTCTGGCACAGGAGATGGATAAGGACCAAATAATTGTGGTTCAGGAAACAGAATATACGGGTGCGGGAAAACATCCTATGCCGCAGCTTAGCTTTGCCAAGGAAAACGGAATCGAGATAATAATTGGGGAACCGGAAGAGGAAGTACCCGGCAAAAATATTATTCTGCCATCACACCCATCAAAAATCAAGGTGAGGGATTTGGAAATTGATAAAACCAGGGCATCTTATATAAAGAACTGTATTACAAACAACAAGGTCACAGAAATCTCAAAAGAAGACTTCAATTTCATAGTTGAGGATTCCAAATCCGATGTCAAACTTGTAAAGGATACCCTTAAAGAGTTAGATGTAACAGTAAAGTAAAGTAAGTGGAGGGATAGGAATGAAACGACAAGATGATTATGAATCAAGGAGAGAGCATCTTAAAAATCTCAGTGATGAAGAATTAAAAGACAGGTTTTGGCAGCTGGCCGAAAAGGTAGTTGAGCCAATGCTTGAGCTTGGTTACAAAAACACGACTCCCGCAATAGAAAGAAGCATTCTACTAAGGATGGGTTTTTCCAGTCTTGAAGTAAAACCCATTGTCGAAGGAGTTATGAAAAAGGGTCTTATGAAAAAAGGCGCAGGCAATGTGGTCTGGAGACTATCCAAGAATCTGGGGATCTCCGTAAGAGAAGCCGGCCTTGGGCTTTCTGAAGGCAAATATTGGGATCAAGTAGATAAATTGTTTTAAAGGAGGGGAGCATATTGAAATTAGATCCAAGCAAAAAATTAGACATAAAGGAGCTTCTTCAAGGTCTTGAAAGTTACAGGCCCAGAAGGAGAGGCTGGCACTGGAGAGAAGGCAGAAATGAAAAAAGAAATGTAGGGGATTTTGAATACCTGGAGACTTCCGAAGGGCTCAAAAACTATGTTCCCCTGCCGGGAAGCCGGGGTTTTGACTATATAGATCCCCAGCCGGATTGTGTGGTAACTACCGAGATAGCCTCCGGCAGGTTCGAGGACGACATAAGAAGAATGAGAATGGCTGCCTGGCACGGCGCCGACCACATGATGGTCATAAGAACCATGGGGCAATCTCATATAGACTCACTTATTGAAGGTACCACCCAGGGAATAGGGGGTATTGCAGTAACAAGGAAGCAGTGCAGGGCAACAAGGAAAGCTCTTGATATGATAGAAGATGAGGTGGGAAGGCCCATTAATTTTCATTCATATATTTCCGGAGTTGCTGGACCTGATATAGCGGTTATGTTTGCTGAAGAGGGAGTAAATGGGGCGCACCAGGACCCCCAATACAACGTACTTTACAGGAATGTAAACATGGTCCGGAGCTTTGTTGATGCATGCGAAGCAAAGAAAGTAATGATCTGGGCAGACATACTTCAGATAGACGGGGCTCACAATGCTAACGCAACTGCCATGAAAGCCTGGAAGGTCAGGCCTGAGCTTATGGTCCAGCATGCAATCAACAGTATTTTTTCAAGGAAAATCGGAATGAAAGCTGAGAATATAGCGCTTTCGACCGTGCCGCCAACAGCGCCGCCGGCCCCACGCATGAGAATTGACCTACCCTATGCTGTCGCACTTCGTGACTTTTTTAGTGAATATAAAATGAGAGCGCAGCAGAATACTAAATACATGGAATCGGACATGAGAGAAGCAACGGTGACACACACACTGGATCTTATGATTTCCCGGCTCACCAGTGCCGATATACAATCGACCATAACCCCTGATGAAGGAAGAAATGTACCGTGGCATTACAACAATATAGCTGCTATCAGCACAGCAAAGCAAGCTCTTAACGGTATGGACGGGCTTCGTGAAATGGTCAAAATCGACAGGGAAGGTCCTTTAGGGGATGAGGTCAGGGAGCTTAAGGAAAGAGCAGTGTTATTCCTGGAAGAAATACTTGAGGTCGGAGGATATTTCAAGGCTGTCGAAAACGGATTTTTCATTGACAGCGGAAATTACCCCGAAAGGAACGGAGATGGGATCCCGAGGCAAATTGACGGAGGTATAGGAGTAGGAATGATATTCGAAAGGGACAAGGATTATTTTGCCCCTGTATCTGTTCACTACGGCTACAACAATATTCCCGCAGGATATGATAAGGCTTCTGATGCAATAGGCGGGGATACCTTTGAAGATCCTTCAAAAATCATTTATGTTGATGAACTTGACGAGTATGATAATGTAAACACCAGGCTTAAAGAGCTGGATAAATACTATGATACCAATATCATAAAGCCGGAAGTTGAGTGGAGGGCTGATGGAGTCGTAGCCACCACAATATTCCTTCCCCTTGACGAAAGGACTGCGGAATTTGCAGCAATAAAGTGCGGAGAAAAGCTAGGACTTGAAGATGTTACCGTGGTACACAAGCAGAGCCTGCATCCTTCAGAAGGCACTATAGTTGAAATAAAGGGAAAGGTCAAGTTTGATATCAACATTAATGAGCTTGTTATCCCGGAAAAAGTTCCCGTGCTGTCAGAAGCAGAGATAAGAGAAGAAATTGCAGCAAGGCCGATGTTTGTGGTAGCTGCCACCGTCGGAAATGATGAACACTCAGTAGGGATGAAAGAAACCTTGGATATAAAACATGGCGGTATTGAGGGATTTGGGATAAAGTACCTTTACCTCGGAACCTCGTGCCCCATTGAAAAATTAGTGGATGCGGCAATAGAGACTAATGCCGATGCCATACTTGCAAGTACAATAATTACTCATGATGATGTCCACACGAAGAATATGAGTAAGCTTCATGAGCTATGCATTGAAAAGGGAATAAGAGAAAAAGTAATGTTAGTTGTAGGAGGCACACAGGTAACAAATGAAATTGCTGCGGAATCAGGCATGGACGCAGGCTTTGGAAGAGGCACCCATGGGATCGATGTAGCAAGCTTCCTTGTCAAAAGAAGAAGGGAAAAACAATAAAATGAAAATTGATGTATTGGTCACTGAGATAGGAAGCACCACTACAGTAGTAAATGCATTTAACAAAATAGGAAGCTCTTGCCCGGAATTTACCGGGCAGGGGCAAGCTCCTACTTCAGTGTCGGATGGAGATGTCACTATAGGGTTGAAAGGCGCCCTTGAGGATCTCAAGAATAAACTGAAGGATACTGAACTTCTATGGGATGAGTTCCTTGCTACCAGCAGTGCGGCAGGGGGGCTCAGAATGACAGTTCACGGCCTTGTTTATGACATGACAGTAAGGGCTGCAAGGGAGGCTGCGCTGGGTGCGGGGGCAATAATAAAGCACGTAACAGCCGGGAAACTAAGAAGGACGGACCTGAAAAAGATAGAAGAAATAAGGCCGAATATTATTTTGGTTGCCGGAGGAGTAGACTATGGAGAAAGGGAAACCGCACTTCACAATTTTGAAGTGATATCCTCCATGAAGCTGGATATTCCGGTCATATATGCAGGAAATAATGAGAACCAGGATGAAATAAGGCTAATTTCAGAGGAAACGGGAACAAGGACTTATATAGTCGAAAATGTATATCCAAAGGTAGATATTCTTAATGTTGAGCCTACAAGGAAAGTAATTCAGGAGGTTTTTGAGGAGCATATCATACACGCACCCGGAATGAGCAACGTAAGGGAAATGGTCAAGGGGCCGATCATACCTACGCCCGGGGCGGTAATGGAAGCTGCAAAGCTCCTTAAAGAACATATAGGAGATCTTATGGTATTCGATGTAGGAGGCGCAACTACCGATGTGCATTCCGTAACTGAAGGCTCCGAGGAGATAAACCTTATGCTTATAAGCCCAGAGCCTATAGCAAAAAGGACTGTTGAAGGAGATCTTGGGGTGTATGTTAACCTAAGCCATATTGTCGAGAAAATCGGTCCGGAGAAGCTAAGGTGCGAATTTCCCGATTCAGAAGAGATTATCAAAAGTATTGGATCAGTCCCCTGCACAGAAAGAGAGATAGAGTTTGTTGAAAGAATGACAGAGGAGGCTGTGCTTACTTCTTTGGAACGTCATGCAGGCAGGATCAGATATATCTATGGTCCCGGCGGGAAGAAAACAATTGCAGAGGGCAAGGACCTTACAAATGTGAAATATATAATCGGGACCGGGGGCGCCTTGACAAGGCTGCCTGGCCGGGTTGAGATCCTGAAGTCAATAGGGCTTCACGGAAAAGGAATGGGCTTGTATCCGGGGAAGGAAGCCGTGGTATTGATTGACAACCACTATATAATGTCTTCTCTGGGGGTACTTTCAAAGAGATTTCCGGAAGCTGCCTTAAAGCTTATGAAGGATAGTATGCAAATCTAGATAAATTTTGGAGGTGATAAGAGTAATGAGTTATCCTGCTGTAAGAGTCAATCTGGAGAAGTTGACTCATAATACCAGGGTATTGGCAGAAAAATGCAGTGGTTTGGGAATAGATGCAGTTCCCGTAACCAAGGTATACTGCGCTACTCCTGAGATAGCCAAAGCATCGGTTGATGCAGGGGTGAAAATGCTTGCGGATTCAAGGATTGAGAATATAATCAAACTAAAGGATATTAATGTCCCAAAACTGCTGCTCAGGATCCCGATGCTGTCACAGGCTGCCAAAATAGTTGAGTACGCAGACATAAGCCTTAACTCTGAATATGAGGTTATAAAAGCACTCTCAGAGGAGTCAATTAAAAGAAGAAAAGTCCATAAAATAATACTAATGGTTGATTTAGGCGACCTTAGAGAAGGCGTATGGTATGAAAATGCCGTCGAATTTGCAGGAAGAATCCTGGAATTAAAGGGCATAGAGCTTATTGGCATCGGTACTAATCTTACATGCTACGGAGCTGTCATTCCAAGCCAGGAGAACCTGGGGCAGCTTATATCTATTGCTAGAGAGATGGAGAAAAAATATAACATAAAGCTTGAGATTGTATCAGGAGGCAACTCCAGCAGCTTGTACATGGTTGAGGAGGGGCAGGTTCCAAAAGGAGTAAACCAGCTGAGGCTGGGAGAATCTATTGTATTTGGTACCGAAACAGCTTATGGAGGCAAAATAGAAGGAACCTGGCGGGATGTATTTACCTTCCAGGCGGAAATAATAGAGCTTAAAGAAAAGCCTTCTATTCCCATAGGGGAGACAGGGGTTGATGCCTTTGGCGAAAAACCTGTATTTACAGATAGGGGTATCAGGAAAAGGGCAATTCTGGCCGCCGGGAGACAGGACATAAAAACTGATGGACTAATGCCAAGAGACAAGGGAGCAATTGTATTGGGGGCAAGCAGCGATCATTTAATAATTGATGTAAGTGATTGCGAAAAGGAATACAAGGTAGGGGATGTGCTTGAATTTGATATGGACTATGGGGCACTTCTCGCAGCCTTTACTTCCGGATATGTGGACAAAATATATGAATAATACGACATGCTTAAAGGGGCATCGCCGGACTTCGAAAGTACGACCGGCGGTTCCCCTTTTTCATATCAGGGGGATAATGCGTCGCATCATTCTAATAATATGCATGGGGTGTTTCAACAGCCCTGTTATACTATGGATTACTTTTTGCTTTAATTTTTTTGGCTTATGTTATACAATGACAATTAGCAGGAATAATTAAATCGAAGCAAGTCTCCATTGAGAAGGAGGTAATTGCATGACGAAAATAATAATTATTGCATTGATACTTCTTGTTGTGATATTTGTCGCAAGCAGCTATAACGGACTTATAATCAAAAGAAACAGAGTAATAAAAGCATGGAACCAAATAGACGTACAGCTTAAGAAAAGGTTTGACCTGATACCCAACCTTGTTGAGACCGTAAAGGGATACATCGATCAAGAAACAACAGCCTTGAAGGCGGTCGTCAAGGCCAGGAATTATTACATCAGTGCAAGCAAACCGGAGGAAATGATGGAAGCAAACATAATGATGACAGGAGCTTTGAGACGTCTGTTTGCATCAGTCGAATGCTATCCTGACCTTAAAGCAAATGCCGGCTACATAGAACTTCAAGGGGAGTTTTCCGGCTTTGAGGAGATTATATCTGATTCAAGGCAGTTATATAATGATGCGGTAATGATGTACAATACAGCAATACAGGCAGTACCGGTAAATATCATTGCAAACCTTTTCGGATTTTTTGAGGAGCCATACTTTAAAGCCGATGATTCTGAGAGACATAATGTAAAAGTAGTGTTTTAGTATACGGCGAAAAAACTGAAGAAATAGACAATAGGCCAAAGGCAGGAATCAATATGAAAGATAAAATGTACAGCTTCTTTGATATGAACAGGGAGAGGGATATGAATAAGGAAAGCCCTCTGGCTTTGAGGATGAGACCTGAGACTCTGGAAGACTTTGTCGGTCAAGAGGATATTGTAGCCCCTGGCAGGCTTCTTTACCGTGCAATAAAAGCAGACAAGCTTACCTCCATTATATTGTTCGGCCCTCCGGGCACCGGGAAGACTACATTGGCAAGGATTATTGCTAATACGACTAAATCATTCTTTGAACAGCTAAACGCAGTGACCTCAGGGGTGGGAGACATTCGCAGGGTAGTGGAGGAGGCCAAAAATCGCAAAGGAATGTACGGGCAGAGAACAATACTTTTCATTGATGAGATACATAGGTTCAATAAGACCCAGCAGGATGCGCTGCTTCCTTATGTTGAGAACGGAACTGTCATATTAATTGGGGCTACTACCGAGAACCCGTATTATGAAGTAAATGATGCCCTGATTTCACGGTCTACCATATTCAGATTGAATCCCCTTACAGAAAAAGATATTAGAAAGCTGCTGGAAAAGTGCATTGCTGATAAAAAAAGAGGTCTTGGCTCTTATAATATAGTAATTACAGATGAAGCCATGGAGCACATAGTTAACGTTGCCAACGGCGATGCCAGGACAGCGCTTAACGCTATTGAACTGGCAGCATTGACGACAGAAAGGGGCAATGACGGAAATATCCATGTTGACATTGAAGCTGCCGAGGAATGTATACAAAAAAGGGTTGTAAACTACGAAAAAAAAGGTGAAAATCACTATGACACCATATCTGCCTTTATAAAAAGCATGAGAGGTTCAGACCCGGATGCTGCATTATATTACCTTGCCAGAATGCTTTATGCCGGAGAGGATCCCAAATTCATTGCAAGAAGAATAGTAATATGCTCTTCAGAAGATGTGGGAAATGCGGATCCTGATGCATTAGTCGTTGCAACCGCTGCAGCAAATGCAGTACAGATGATAGGGATGCCTGAGGCGAGAATCATTCTAGCGCAGGCAGCATTGTATGTGGCTTGTGCACCGAAAAGCAATTCTGCAGTAGTTGGAATCGGAAAGGCCATGGGGGATGTAGAGAATAAGAGAACAGGGCCCGTACCGCTTCATATTAGAAACGATGCATTTAAGGGGGCAAAGGAATGGGGCTATGGAGTCGGATATAAGTATCCCCACGACTTTGAAGGCAATTATGCGGAACAGCAATATTTGCCTGATGAACTGAAGGAAGAACAGTACTACTTCCCATCAGACAACGGTTATGAGAAGAAAGCTAAAGAACTGCCAAAGCTGAAAAACAGGAAAGGCTCCTTATAGACAGTTCACAAATTGCCTTAGAGTAACCTGTGAATTCATATCACTTGAAATATGAACCTATTTTTTTAAGCAGAGTATTATTCTTGTTTTGTGTCCCATCTTTGTCCGTACTTGTAACTCCTGAATTTTGGAGTGCAGTTGAGACGGATGCCGCATATGCTTTTTTCTCATTATCCGTTGATCCGGAGTTGCTCTTAATTTCCTGATACGCTTCACCGGAAAGTGTTTTTATTTCAGGTTTGCCTATATATGTATTAATATTGCTCTGTCTCATTGACAGGCTCTCAAAATTAGGGGTATTTTCACTTTTCATAAATTTTTCCTTGAAGTCGCTTTTTCTAATTTTCGGGTGATCAGGTACATTTTTTGCTGCATATATTGCCTTAGCGGAGGGGGAACTTTCTACGAACGTTCTGCCTTCAAGGCTTTCTACCCTGTTTCTTAAGAATTGCACATTATCGGACAGGTCCTTTATCTCGGATAGAATCTGTTTCATGCATTCATTTACACAGGGTTCCTCCGGAAGCTGGTTTGTGCTCTCATGCTTATCGGATACGGTATCCTTGGATAAATATCCTGCCGGTCTCAAAATATTATATTTTTCGTCTATAATATAATATCCTTTTGTTATAACCGGAACGCCGGGATTTTTGATCATTTTTAGGATATGAATACTGCTGCCCGCTGTAATAGGCAGGGAACAAGACTTTTTCCATTTACCGGAGGAATCGTCGAAAATATACTGGTGGAAGACATTTTCTTTTATCCATGCCATCTGTATGGCCTTTTCATCAAATTGAAACAGCGGGGTGACGCCGCCGGTGTCAAGACTGATATTGCTTATCTCCTTGAAATCAATTTCGTTGATGCTTCCGTATTTGCCTAAAAAATGACGTATTTCACCTGTCCCGTTTTCATAGGAAAAGCAGAATAGATTTATTTTTTTATTATGCAGTATAAGCTTTATAGACACATGGCTTTTATAATAAATATTGAGGTTTTTATGCAGCCATGATTTGATTGAATCATCATAACAATAATAGTTTATATAGCAGTTGATTCCATCATGCCAAATACTTGCATAGTGTATAATACTATTTTTTAATGGCAGAATTGAATAGGAGCCTTCTATATTATGGGGATAAATTTCAGAAAGGCTGTTTTTTCTCCAGGAATAGTCTGTATATGAAATGCGGTCATTAATGCTTCTTTGTAAGTGATAAACATTGCACACACTTAAGGACAGTTTTTTCAGAAAGAATATATGAATTGCACCGTTCATGATCACCATATCCATAATATACATATCCGCACTGTTTTGTATATTTACAATTGTTTCAAATTTCCATCCATCGGCGGAATATGTAAAAAGGAGTATCCCTTTATGCCGGCTGTTACAGGCAAGGCAGATAGTATCATCAGTATCAGCAGCTGCGGCAAAATCTGCATTAGCCTGGCTAATCAGTACAGTATCCTTAGTACCTCCGGATGCCGGAATTTCTTTGTAACAAATGGAAGAATCCCTGTAATAGAAGAAAAATTTATTGGCTTTTGAGTCCTCCAGCACTATTGAAGGAATTATTCCTGCCATATGATCACCCCCAGAAAATATGTATGTGTTAAGAAGGTTATTTCATATATATGGGTTTGTTTATTCGGATATGATATTATCAAATTAATTTGGAAAATACATACAAACTTGTTCACAAAATTATCCGGTCTTCCATATAATAAATTAGACAGCATAGAAATAATTGTATGGAAGGTGAGATAATGACACTGCAAAATGCTTCGCTGCCGACAGTTCTGTGTGCAGGAACCACCAAAGTCGAAGTAAATATATGCGGAAAAACCGAATGTAAGGATTTGGTATTTGAATGTCTTAAAGTCAAAAAGGTATTTGACGAATTTGTATTAAGGGATTGCGTTGAATGCATCAAATTCCAGGTGTGCGGCAAACCCCATAAAGAAGAGATAGAACCCGCATTGATATTAAGAAACTGCAGGCTTAGCAATGTAGAGATTAAAAATGCATCAACAAATACAGACAAGAGACTTAAGTTCTCGGCAAAATGCTGCTGCGACGTGTTTGGCAAGGATAGCAGAGGAAATATCATAAGGCTCGAAGTGCTTGATGTTCCCGAAGGGACTAACCTGTCAGCCGGAACCTCCGGTGAGCTTTGTTTTACTTTTTGCGTAAAGAGAACATATCATAATACTACAGTAGAAAATTTTGAAAAGCTACTGCACTTTCTGGATCAAGGGAGATTTGAACTTCAGTGCCTTGGGGAGGCATTAATCGACGAGGACAACAATACAACAACCGGTGAAATACTTGTCACCAATTTGGGTGTGTTTATTGCTATTAAATTTGATGCCGAAGTACAGCTTTGCGTACCGGTATTGGGCTATTGCTCAGTAGAAGAGGATATTGCGCCCATAGAAGTAAATTTCTGTGAGGAATTTGAGTTTGAGGATGTTCCTTCCTTCAATCCGCCGCAGATTGGGGTACCAACACCGCCATATGCGAACAGTTAGCAGAATAATATGATAAGCGAAGATATGAAAATAAAAGAGATTATAAGAAAGTATCCGAGTTCAAAAAAGGTATTGAAATACTATGATTTGCTTTCTGCAGGCTGCGGCTGAGGGGGATTTCAGAATAAAACCCTTCGGCAGGCTGCCGAAATAAAGGGAACTGAATTAAAAGAGCTTATTAAGCTGTTGAATAACGGGACCGGAGGATAGGCACACCCTCCGGCCTTGCTATGTTGAGTCTATGTTATGTCAAGGGAAAAGGCCTGGGATTTTCCTGACTTGGATTCCTCAATAAAACAGCCATCAAAACAAGGGTCAATTGATTGTATATGATTGACAGCAAGTTTTATAGCTTTCATATATGGATTATGAATAATTGGATTGAGAGTGTTCCCAAACATAAATACACAAGTATTTTTTTCAATCAGTCGAAAGCCGCAATAGTGATACAATATCAGAGGATTTTCATCAACATACAGTATTCCGTCTTTAGAGTTAATATTATATTTGGCGTCATTCCAAGGGGCAATATTTACCCCGGGTATTGTTATGGGGCAGACATCACCAAATAGGATAAGAAGATCCTCTAAATATTTCTGATCTCCGAATTGTCCGGTAATTGTTGTGTTAAAGCACCACTTAAGGCAAAGCTTTTTCCACCAGCCCAGGCATTCCTTGCCTCTTAGATTATTTTTGAAGCTTATAAAGCCGGCATTAAACCTTCCGACAGTCTCTTCCACAAATTTGATTTGTTCATTTGAATTATGTTCGGATAATAACACTGAACAATTACCGACATCGGCGAAAATTGTTCGGGGATTGTTGTAAAAATACATATCGGCATCAAGGTAAGTTAGCCAATCAACGTTTTCAAAGCGCTCAAGCACATAAGTTAATAAGACGGGCTTTAAAGTCCAGCAGTATTCGCCTATATTTCTCTCTTTTTTCAGTGCCTTTAGCTCTTCATTCTCGATCTCCTCCAATGTAATTACTACAGTGTTTTCCAGTCTTGCCTTTTTGAGGAGTCTGGATGTATCATCATCCATGCATAAAACAAAAACCTTAAAATCATCGCATATACTCTTTATGGAGTAATATAAGGCAATGAACTGATACAGTCTTGTTTTTGAAACAACATTACAAAAATACAATATGGCCACCTCTAATTCAAATATTTACTTCTTGCATAAGCCTCTTATAATCCTCTGTCCATCCTTGGACAATACCCATTTGATAAATGGATAATGGGATTCAAAATGATTGGTTAATTCATATTTGGAATTGGCAGACAGTGCCGAAGCGCAGGCATAATAATATCTGATCCTGCAAATTTCCAAAGGCAAGTATTCTATTTCCTCACAAGACAATGCACCGTAGCCATCCATAAAAGCTTTGGCGGTATCCCAATGCCCCTGATTTATTTTAAGACGCCATAGAGAGTAGGCTATATCAAAAAGCCTCTCCGCTCTAGCCATAAACTCAAAATCCATTATAGAACATATTTCATCATCTCTATTAAAAATCAGATTGTCCTGGTTCCAGTCACCGTGTATTATTGTCATAGGCAGGTCAGGTTTACAGATATCCCATTTTCCTATTGTCTCGCCGTATAACTCAAGGATTAAAGCTATCTGCTGCTCGGGGATTTCACCATCCGCATTCTTCAGATAATTTATCCAATTTTGGAGTATTTCGGCTGAAGGATACAGTGAGGCTATTGGATTAACGAAGCTTTCTGTATCGGACAAGGTATCATGAAATTTCCGAAGCATTTTGCCGCTTGACATCATCTGATCAATTGAAAAGTTAAAAGGGCACCCGTGCACAAATTTGGTTATTTGGAGAATTTTGGAGTCTACTTCAAGGAAATAACTGCCGGACTTATTTTTCAGAGGCATCAATACAGGTAGATTGTTAAGATGCAATTTTATCAAGTTATTTAATATAGAATCAAAACGCTTCGTTTCGCATGTAAAGATTTTTACTACATATTTACCTTTTTGTGTAACAATTTCAATATTTGTATTTGCGGTATCTTCAATTTGCTTCACTATTTTTATCAGGCTGCCGATCCGGTATATCTCACATATATCGGATATTAGCGAAAAAGAAGGTAAGGCTGCAGATTTTTTCAACAATTGATTATCCAAAACGGGATCATCCTCCAATACAAATGTTATTTAAAATATTCCGGCATATATTCTCCGAATTCCTTGAACAGCGATGGTGATATTACAGAACCTTCTTTTATAAATGTTTCAAGCATTTTTATTTTTTCAAGCTGCCTGAAGAATTTTACCGGTGCAGGGTCGTGCAATGTAAATGCATAATAATTATCAATAATCTTAATTTTTCCATCCCCCTTGATGAGAATATGCCTTAAGGATTCATCCCTTCTCATAAAACATAGGCGATTCATTTCAAGAAACATATTTATGAGCTCACGTACTGTATAAGGAGGCATAACCCCTTGCAGCAGAAGAAAATCCTTCAGATTTGGGCCGTTGATATATTCTATTATTAAATAGTTGTCCCCTGTTTCATACAGTATTGGCATTATCGGGGAGCCAAGGGTTCTTAAATACACTTGCTTTTCTTTTTCTGCAATATCTTCATTTGCATAAATTTTTATGCATCTTTGCTCATCTAATTTAAAGACTGCTCCGTGACCGCCCGACCCTATTAATGGAAGGTTAACAGAATTCTCTATTTCCAGTTTTCCGTAATCACTAAATGTGACCTTGATTTGATCATAATCCTTCATAATGCACATCCTATACATTTTATACATTTTAGGATAGGCATCAGCTAATTATATTTTGGATATCCTAAAATGTTTTCCTTGCGTTATAGAATACGCCAAAGGCTTTATTCTATTTTTTAATTAGCTGTGTATTGGCGTATTCTATATAGATCTAATCTGTGAACTTGGGTATTTTTGATTGCCATATTTCATATAATTCCCGATCAATTAACTCAAGGTGCTTAAGAAATGGTATCAACAAAGACAGCGAATTCAAATCGATAAGCGCCCTTTTGGGTATGGCTTCGCATATTATATACGAATATACCAGATCTACCACCTTAAAATATCCATCCGATGCAATAATGATATGCCTAAGGGATGAATCAATCCGGGTAAATCCTATGCGTTGCATTTCCTTGAATAAATTTATAAGCCGACAAGAAATAGTAAACGGAATTCTATTTTTGTGTGATAGGAATTCCAATAAGGATGTTCCTTCTATATATTCTATAACAATATAGTTGCTTCCAGTCTCATAGAGCCTTGGAACCGCATCGGATTTTTGCGATAATTTATATGCGTCGGTTTCCATTTTTGCATTACCGATATCTGCATATATTTTTACGCATTTGTCTTTTGATAATCTGAATACAGCACCATGGGCACCTTTACCGATAAGCTTCATATCTGTCGGATTATCTATTATCAGCTCTATTGATGAACCATGTGTGACTTTAACCTTTTCGAATTCCTGCATTTAATTTCCTCCTATAAGGGTATCCGGTACAAATTGTTAAGATTCAGGTAATTCCGACTGTAAATCAACACGGTGAATATTTGCAGCAAACATTCTAATTGCATAAGAATCCCGGAAATCAGGAAAATGATCTTCAACAAGAGTTATTTGCTTGTGCAGATTCCTAATATAAGGCATATATATAAGCTTCAAGGGACTGTCCTCAATTCTGTAAAATGTGCACAGGCTGTATTCCTCTTTGCTTAATACCTCGAGACCTGAGAAATGGTAGAAAATTAGTCTATCGTCATCAACATATACTTCTCCGTTTTTACCATTGATTCTATAGCCCCCTACATTCCATTGGGCAGCATTAGCGCCCTTTGAGCTGACGATATGAACGTTCGGGAATAGAAGGGGCCATTTTTCTACATATCTTTGATCCCCATATATCTCTTTGCTGGCATCTGCTACAAGGCTGCATTTTTCATAGCACATATCAAGCCACCAATTTACTGCGGCATTTGCTGTACTATCTTTTTTGCAACAGACAAATCCGGTATTAAACCTGCCTGAGGTCTCATAGGAGGACCAGAACTCAGCCGAAAAGTTGTGATCAGTTAAAAACATTGAAGAGGAGGGGGCCTCATTGATTATTTGAACAGGGTCGGAGTAGAAATACAAATCTGCATCTAATTGTGCGTAATAACGGGAATCCCTATAAGTTTGCATTATATAGTTCAGAAAAAAAGGTTTCAAAGTCCAGCAATATTCATGGTAGCTTCTGTCCTTTTTTGCTTTATACAATTTACCCTTTTCAAGATCACTTACATATATTAGGGATACATTTTTTAATTCAAGTTTTTTCAATATTTCATAAGCTGTAGCATCAACACACAATACAAATAAATGACAGTTTATGCAATACTCAAAAAGCGAGTCCTGCATTGCGAGGAATTTGTATACATAAATTGAAGAAACCACAGAGGAAAAGTAAAAATCTTTCATTCATTGTTCCTCCCATTAACTGTTTATATTATAGGCTTTGGCTCTGTCTCTGAAATGATCCTCAATTGAAAAACCATTGAATTCAGGGGCAATTGCTTCTACATCAGCTATTATCTGCTTCAGCATTTTTGTGTATGGAATATGGATATAGGTATTGATTTCTTGATTTCCAATAACCAGAGCGTAGACATATTTGTCAATCAGTCTTAAACCGCAATAATGGTAAAATATGAGCCTATTTTCGTTGACATATACTTCCTGGTTTTTCTCACTGAACTTGTATCTATCTTCATTCCAGGGGGCGATATTGACACCGGGAACAGTTATTGTTTTTACGCCTTCAAACAACTCTTCGAAAAAATCCAGATATTTTTGATCACCGAATCGCCCTTCGCCGATACCATCGAAGCACCATTCGATACACTTTTCTTCCCACCATTTTAACAGTTCCATTGTAGCGCTGCATTTTTTAAATACAATAAACCCGGAATTATAGATACCGCAGTATTTCGCAACCCCCGCATCCTTTTCAAGATAATTATGCTCGGACAGTAATACGTTATATTCTCCCTGCCTTTTAAATATTGGTGAAGGGTTATGGAAAAAAAATATATCGGCATCCAAAGAGACTGCGTTTTCAACAAATTCATAATTGCACAAGACATGGCTAATAAAGAAGGGTTTTAATGTCCAGCAATATTCATTTAATCTTCTGTTCCTTTTTGCCTCTTCAAGCCTCTTATCGTATAGTTCTTCAGCTTTAATAAGAATAGCTTTTCCCAGGCTTAGTTTGCTGCAGATATTGTGGGTTACTTCATCAACGCATAGAATAAACATGGTAAACTCCGGATAATGATTCTCAAGGGACCGATAGAGTGCAATTCCCTGATACAGGCGATATTTGCTCAAAATGACACAAAACGCATTTCCCATTTATTATTCACCGCCTTTGTATTTTGGATCATGTGAGACTAAATTGCCGAAGTAATCCCTATACCAGTCAATTGTATGCATAAGCCCTTCGTCTATTGGATATTGCGGCTCCCAGCCAAGTAAACCTTTGGCCTTTTCTGAAGAAAGGTATTGATTTCTTATCTCATTGCTGCCTTGATTCAATATGACCGGCTCCAATTTGCTATTCATAAGCCTGAGTATTTTGTCTACAAGTTCCAAAACTGACAATTTTGCTTCGGAACTTATATTGAAAGCCTCTCCGTGAAGTGCAGGATTTTCCATTTTTTCAGCGAGGAGCAAATAAGCTAATGCTGCATCCTCAACATAAATATAATCCCGGATAAAGGATCCATCACTTCTTATTATGGGGGCCTCTCCTTTCAGAACTGATCTTATGGTCTGCGGTACGATCCTGTTGAAGTTCAGGTCGCCGCCTCCATACATATTGCCGCATCGTGTTATGCAAACCGGCAAGCTGTAGGTTTTATGGTACGCATTGGCAATCAGGTCGGCACAGCTTTTGGATACATCGTATGGATGGCTGCCTTTAAGGGGCATATCCTCATTATATGGCAGGATATTCTGAACGCCGTAGGCCTTATCACTGGATGCAACAATAACTTTCTTGACAAGGGGGCTTCTTCTGCAAGCTTCAAGAATATTGCAGGTGCCCATTATATTGGTATTAAAGGTTGGAAGAGGATTTCTGTTTGCAACGCTTACTATTGCCTGAGCAGCAAGGTGGAATACTGTGTCGGTTTCATATTCCCCAAGTGCCCTTTCCAGAAGCTGCACATCTTCAAGGGAGCCGGTAATAAGGTTAATTCTTCGATTATCCAGGCTATACAAATATGATTCGGGTGTATAATCCCTGATAAGGCCAGTAACATTTGCTCCCGCTGCCGTAAGTGTTTTTACTACATGACTGCCCAAAAAACCGGAACATCCCGTTACAAAAACATTTCTGTTGTACCAAAATTTTTTGTTCATTTTATCACCATACTTTCCATAATGCTGATTTTTTTTCCCATAATTCATTGACATCCACTAAATCCTTATATGTGTCCATGGCAGTCCAGAATCCATTATGATAATATACTGCCAATTGCCTGTCTTTAACGAGTTTCGCAAGGGGCTCTTTCTCAAAAATGCAATTATCACCGTTTTGCAGATAATCAAATATTTCCTTATTGATTACAAAAAAACCGCCATTAATAATTTCGCTGCCTTCAGGTTTTTCTGCAAAACTTGTAGCAATGCCGTCAGAAACCGAAAGAACACCATATTGATTGGATTTTTTTATTCCGGTTACTGTTGCAATTCTGCCTTTTTTGAGGTGAAAATCATGAAGCGCATTAATGTCAATGTCCGACAATCCATCGCCATATGTCAGCATGAAGCTTTCGCCATCCAGCTGCTCCTTTGCCCTCAGGATCCTCCCTCCTGTCATAGTATCCAAACCGGTGTCCAAAAAAGTAATTCTCCAATTTTCTGTTGATTCCAGCACTTCAAGGCGGCCGTCTTTATGAAGTATACTGCTGTGACCCTTCCATGGATAATCAACGAAGTATTCTTTGATTTTTTCACCCTTGTGGCCCAATAGCAGTAAAAAATCATTGAAACCACAGTGATAGTAAGTTTTCATAATATGCCAGACAATAGGGTTGTTTCCAATCAATGCAAGGGGTTTTGGAATGTTATCCGATATTTCCTTCATACGTATCCCCTTGCCTCCGCAAAGAATCACTACTTTCAAAATAACTCTCCTTTCTCAGATTTGTGTATACTGTTTTCATTACAGAATATGTACAAACTATCGTTTTGCCCCTTATTCATAGAAAAATTTCTAAAACAATTGCATTAAGTGGCAGAAGGGTTCTGGAAGCATAAACTAGACTATATAGAATATGCCAGTATACAGCTAATTAAAAATAACGTACAACCTTTGGCGTATTCTATCAATCAAGGAAAACATTATATCAAAATCTGTTTAAGCATCGCTGAAACAGATTTCTGTTACCTTGATTTTCTTTGGGCTGAAACAAATATACACTAATGTTTATTCGCCACAAATAATATAGGATATCCGAAACATAATCAGCTGATGTCTATCCTAAATGTATAGGGCAATATGATTAAGGTTAACAAAAAGCATAAAGCAATTTCTCGCTGCAAGAAGTTGGGGTAACGAGAGCCGGTTTTTGCCGAGTTAATTTATTATTTTACAAATATAATGAAGGTAGGTGAAAAATTGAGACTAATATTTTGTACAATTTCAACAAAATACAAGCTGCACCAATGTATTGCCATGTACAATTCTATAAGGCATTTCCTGCCGGAAGCAAAGCTGGCTGTCTTATGTATGGATGATGACACAAAATTGTTCCTGGGAAAGGCAAATCTTCCCGGAATAATGATAATACCTCTGGACGCATTGGAAAATTTGGAGTTAATGTCAATTAAAGCAGGAAGAAGACTTTGTGAGTATTGCTGGACAATGAAGCCTGTGCTGCTGAAATATTTATTTAAAATGTACAAATATACAAAGGCATTTGTTTATGTTGACGTAGACATTTGTTTCTTTGAAAATCCTATGAAATTGCTTTCGGCAAATAAGAGATGGAATGTATTGTTATCCACTCATATAGTAAATAAAAGAGTGAACAGCGGATTTGTTGCAGTCAGCAGGAACAGAACTTCTGAAAAAGTATTAAATTGGTGGCAGGAAAGATGTATAGAATGGTGTTTCGACAGAAATGAAAAATGGAAATTCGGGGATCAAGGCCATCTGAACCTATTGAGAAATATGTTTAAAGGCATAAGGTATTTAAAAATGCCCGGAACTAATATTGCCCCATGGAATTATTTTAACTATGATTTCTCTGCAAAAGAGGAAATTCTGTATGTGGGCCGGCACAGACTGATTTTTTTCCATTTCAGTGGTTTGCGTCTAAAGAGGCTGGGGGAGTCCACCATTGTGTACGGAGCCGATATGCCCTGTCTTATCTGTAATGCTTACTGCAGGAGATTAAGAGATGCAATAGATTATATTAAGAGTATAGACAGTAAAATAACGGAATATTTTTATATGGGAATATAATAGGACGATGGGATGTCAACATTTTATTGATAGCGGCATACTATATATTATAAATTCCCGGATATACAATTGAACAGCTGTTGTTTTCCGGCATATTATATGCCGGAGAGCAATTTATATAAAAAAGTGCGGCCTGTATGTCGAAGCTCATTTTGGGGTTTGGCATATGCCGCACTTTTGTAGGTGAGGTGCCAGTCTGTCAACCGTCAACTTAATTCTTAGAACCATTGATGGAATACGAAGTAAACGTACTTGAATACCGGTATATCTATGGCAATGACAGACTAAGTGTCAACATCACCGGTGTGGAGAATGGTGCAGGCAAGGTAGAAAGCTGGACTCACTACAACGAGTGGGGAGAAATCACCCACAATGCAGTATTAAAGTGCGGACAGCGAGAGCTTGGCATGGTGAAGAGGTATGCCACCCATGACTATGACAGTGTGCTGGGTATGTACAATGCCATAATCGGATCTATTGCGGAAAACCGCAGATTTACTACAATAGACCCGATTTTAGATGCGTCTAAGTATGATATATAGGGTTATTTGGATAATCCTGATTAGAGCACATATAGCAATTATATAAAGCGTGTTGAAGATGGAAATTCAGAACCATTCTTTTTGCTTATCTTCGTCCTCGCAGTTCATTGCAGCTCATTTACAATTCTGCCGCTATTTTTTCAAATATATTAATCAATGCCATGGATTCATCTTCGCTTAGGATGTTAAAGATATTTCCGATTATTTTCTTTTCTGAATTTCGATGACTGATAATCGATCGTTTACCCTTTTCGGTCAGTATTAATTGCAGGCTCCTAAGGTCACTTGGATTGAGCTGTCTTACGAGCAGTTCTTTACTTACCAGTCTATTAATTGCATTTGTTAATGTACTGTTAGGAATGTTCAGTATTTTTATTATTTCTTTTGGCACTGCCTTCGGATCATTAAAAAGAATTTTTAAGATGTTGATATCCAGAATCCCGCAGCCCTTCAATTCATCTGAACATGCCTGCAGCCTATTGCTTATTATTATTTGTTCCCACATAGTGCGGAACTTTTCTATTCGCTCTTCTTTATTCATGCACTACACCTACCTTGCCAGTTTTTGATACCCAAGATACAAAATCCAATTAATGGAGTTAAAAAGAATACAACAGTAAACACAATTTTAATCATTGTGACGACATTGACAAACTTAAACAGAGAGAGAAATTGATCAGGATATTGGAGCAGAATGAATGACAGTGCGATTATTTCAATAAGCTGAACAACAGAAAGAATAAGCGGTGAAAAGGTTATTATTGAAATCAAGGAACAACGATTTACAAACTTATTGTAAATCGCATAATTAGCTCCCGTCAACAAAATAGTGTAAATAAGGACCATTATTAAGGCAATAATACTCTAAGATGGTTTTGTCTCCCGATGGTACCAATATCGTTCAAAAGCTGATATGCATATTGCGGTGTGTAGTTAAATGTCTGTGTAAGGAAATTGAAGTCCTTCCTGAAAAATACGTTAACCGCTGTAACAACCGCAAAAAAAGTGAGAATTGAAGCTACCACTATTTTTGGAGCTGCAATTTTCTGGACCAAAGAATTTAGCCTGCCGGTTTGATTGTGCATTTTGTTACCCCCTCATAAATTATATATTAAATATTACTATAAAGGGATATTACCATAAAGGGAAAAAATGTCAAGCAGTTGACTTGAGCTGATCATGCTGGTTGCGGGGGACTCTTTTATAAAAAAATACCGTATTCCTTCGGAAGGGCTTTTTGGTGGAGGTATAGCAGCACTCTTCTTTACGGTATATGCAGCTTTCAGCTTTTATGGCTTTATTGGTCAATACATTGCTTTTTCACTATTTGCACTTATTGTGTGTTCAAGCGCTTTTATGGCTCTGAGGCATGATGCTGTTGCGATAATGCATCTTGGAGTGCTGACCGGGTTTTTGACACCATTTTTACTTGCTTCAGATATATCCAATGATATATTTTTCTTATCCTATCTGGTGATTTTAAATTTTGGCATTATGATAGTGTCCTACTACAAAAGTTGGAAAGCCCTTTTCTATTCTGCTTTTTTTGCAACTCATTTGTGTTATATATTTTGGATGCTTGAGCGTGCAGTTATTTATGACAGCGGAATAAGGGAAGTACAATTCTTCACAGGCTTTATCCCTATGCGTATAATATTTGCGGAGTTTCTAATTCCGACTAAATAAGTAGAAATTAATATGCCGCACTTTTCACGAACGAATAAACGTCTAAACGTCGTGCCTGGCACCATATTGACAATATTTATATACTATGATATTCTTAAAATGAAATCCGACCAAATGGGTAGGAATTGAAAGGAGCTGGTGTCGTGCTGTTATCAACAAAGAGTAGATATGGGCTCAAGATGATGTATGAATTCGCTTTGAACTACGGCAAGGGGCCTATGTCACTGAAAGAGGTGGCATTGAAGCAGCAGCTATCCGAAACCTATCTTGAGCAGATAATATCCCATATAAGGAAGGCGGGTCTGGTTATAGGAACAAGAGGCGCTCAGGGAGGATACGAACTGGCTGGAAGACCCGAGGAAATCACGGTGGGAGAAATAATTCGCCTGCTTGAAGGCCCTCTGGCCCCTTCGGAATGTGTTCTGGATGACGAGCCCGAATGCACGAGAGCAGAGTACTGCGTTACGAGATTGATATGGGAAAGGATTATGGAAAGTATAAATAATGTAATAGACTCAATTACATTAAATGATATGGTAAATGACTATTATAAGCTAAAGCAAAAGAAAGAGGGAGAAGTAAAATGAACAGCAGCAAAGGGATTTATATGGACCATGCAGCTACAACCTACACAAAGCAGGAAGTGCTTGAGGAAATGCTTCCGTTTTTTACTGAGAATTTTGGTAACCCTTCAAGTATTCACAAATTCGGAAGGGATGCAAAAAAGCATATTGATATTGCAAGGGAAAAGGTTGCCAAAGCATTGGGGGCGGAACCCGGAGA
Organism: uncultured Clostridiaceae bacterium; assembly: GCA_964447145.1. Taxonomy (GTDB): domain Bacteria; phylum Bacillota; class Clostridia; order Lutisporales; family Lutisporaceae; genus BRH-c25. The sequence goes on along the minus strand of CAYURW010000020.1, from coordinate 5,006 downwards.
AATTTATTTTACGGCAGGGGGATCGGAAGCGGACAATTGGGCAGTTAAAGGTGCTGCTTATGCCAAAAAAAATAAAGGCAACCATATTATTACTACCAATATTGAACACCATGCCCTGCTGCATACATGTGAATATCTTGAAAAGGACGGATTTGAAGTAACTTACCTGCCTGTAGATGAAAGAGGGCTGGTAAGCGTTGAGGCTGTTAATGCTGCAATAACCGACAGAACTATACTCATTTCCATAATGTATGCCAACAACGAAATAGGCACAATACAGCCAATTGCAGAGATTGGAAGGCTGGCAAGGGAAAAGGGCATATTATTTCATACCGATGCTGTTCAAGCGGTCGGCAGTGTAAAAATTGATGTTCAGGAACAAAATATTGACATGCTGTCTCTCTCCGCTCATAAATTTTATGGTCCCAAAGGCGTTGGCGCCCTTTATGTAAGAAAAGGGATCAAACTTACAAATTTTGTTCATGGAGGCGCTCAGGAGAAAGGCAGAAGGGCGGGCACAGAAAACGTTCCCGGTATAATAGGGCTTGGTAAGGCCATCGAACTTGCAGTAAACAATCTCGAGGAATACAGCGGCAGAATGGTATCATTAAGGGATAAGCTTATAAAAGGAGTAATGGGAAAAATACCCTATACAGTGTTGAACGGGCACCCGGTAAAAAGGCTTCCGGGAAATGCAAACTTCAGTTTTCGGTTTATTGAAGGAGAGTCGCTGCTTCTCAATCTTGATATGAAGGGAATAGCAGGTTCCAGCGGATCGGCTTGTACCTCGGGGTCATTGGATCCTTCCCATGTGCTTCTGGCGATTGGGCTGCCCCACGAAATAGCCCATGGCTCGTTGAGACTTACCCTTGGAACCGTTAACACAGAGGAAGATATTGACTATGTTCTGGGAGTGCTGCCGGAAATAGTAGACAGGCTAAGGCAAATGTCACCTTTGTATGAGAAATTTATAGGAGGAAATACTAATGTATAGCGAAAAAGTAATGGACCATTTTTCAAATCCCAGAAATGTAGGCGAAATAGCTGAGGCAAATGGCGTAGGGGAAGTAGGAAATGCAAAATGCGGAGATATAATGAAAATTTATCTCCAGATAGAAGACAATATTATTAAAGACGTCAAATTCAAAACCTTTGGCTGTGGAGCGGCAATAGCTACCAGCAGTATTGCCACGGAAATGATAAAGGGTAAGACAGTAGAGGAAGCCCTTGCTCTTACCAATAAGGCTGTAGTTGAAGCATTGGACGGACTGCCTCCGGCAAAAATCCACTGTTCGGTACTTGCCGAAGAGGCTGTAAAGGCTGCTATAGAGGACTACATGAAAAAGCAGGGAAAAGAAACCACATCAACTGATTATGTAAAAATAGAACCGGATGAAGAAGAATGCTGCAGTAAATGTGATAGAAAATGCCATTAGGAATGTACTGTAAAGAATCCGAAGGCAAATGCCTTGCTACCGGAGTTGAATATCTATGAATAAAAGAGTAATAACGGGTATGAGCGGCGGGGTCGACAGCTCTGTCGCTGCTTACTTGTTAAAACAACAAGGTTATGACGTAATAGGAGTTACAATGCAAATATGGCAGGATGATAAAAGAAAGGCCCGGGAGAATGAAGACGGCTGCTGTTCTTTATCCGCTGTAGAGGATGCCAGAAGGGTATGCAATAAACTTGGCATACCTTTTTATGTTATGAATTTCAAAAAGGTATTTGAAAAAAAGGTCATAGATTATTTTGTGGATGAATACCTACTGGGAAGGACCCCCAATCCTTGCATTGCATGCAACAAATTCATCAAATTCGACGCCCTTCTTGAAAGGGCAAAGGCCCTGGAAGCCGGGTATGTTGCCACCGGGCACTATGCAAGGATTATGTATGATGATAGCTATAATAGATTTGTCATAAAGAGATCTGCTTCTATTCTCAAGGATCAAACCTATGTACTTTACAATCTCACCCAAAATCAACTGAGCCATATACTTATGCCCCTTGGAGACTACAATAAAGAGCAGGTCAGAAGGATAGCCGGAGAACAGGGATTTGTAAATGCGAACAGGCCGGAGAGTCAGGAAATCTGTTTTGTGGAGGATAACGATTACGGTAGATTTATAAAGGAACGAAGGGGCGGCAGTATAAGGCCGGGAATGTTTGTTGACGTCATGGGGAACAAGCTTGGCACCCATAAGGGAGTAGCCCATTATACCATAGGACAGCGGAAGGGCCTTGGGTTGTCACTTGGGAAGCCTATGTACGTGGTAGAGATTCTGCCTGAGAAGAACCTTGTGGTACTTGGAGATGAGTCCGAGGTATTTAATAGAGAGCTAACCGCATCCCAAATGAATTATGTTGCCTTTGAAAGCCTTGAAGAACCTATCAGTGTAAAGGCAAAAATACGGTACAGTGCCGGGGAAGCCGATGCAAAAGTGATACCTCTTGATAAGGACAGAGTTAGGGTTATATTTGAGGAGCCCCAAAGGGCAATTACCCCCGGCCAGGCCGTGGTATTCTATCAGGGAGATGTACTTATTGGAGGGGGAACAATAGAACGATGAATAATATCATCTGAATTTGCTAAAATAATGACAGAACTATACAAAATGGTTTAAGCTTCGCTGAAACCGACTTTTGTTACCTTGATTTTCTTTGCGGCAAAAAATCTACCTTAGCGAAAAATGTCGCAAACTATATTAAACTGCGGAGGTGCAAAAAATGCATAGAATTGATTCAGACGATAATAATATCACGAACACGAGAGATTGTCTCCAAAGGGCCTGGAATAATACTATGGAGTTGGTCAGAGACTTTGAAATGTACTCAAAGAAAATAGAAGACAAGGAGGTATCGGGTACCTTTAAAAAAATGGCTGAAGAACAGGGCCAAATGGCGAATGATTTAAGAGAGCTTTACAACCAATATGATAAGTAGGTATGTCATTCAACCTTTGACATATTCTATAAATTGAGGGATAATTTTAGGATATCCGAAGTATTATTAGCCGATGTCCATCCTAAAATGTATAAACTATGAAAAATATCCTATTGACAAAGGGTAACAGGTTACTTATAATAAGAGTAACTGGTTACCTTTTTCTGTTTGGGTTAATTTGATTATGGCCATATTAAAAAAGCACTGAATAATTAAGAAGATATTATATGGGTTAGGATATATCTATCGTACTATAAAAAGGTTATATAATTTGGCAGGGGGAATAAGTCATTATGAAAGGTTTAGAAAAAGAGGCCTATGTATTTGGAATGATATTTATGCTGTCAAACAAACTGCAAATACTTGGAGACAAAATGGATCCGAATTTGACAGTCAAGCAATGGCTATTTCTTGCCGGAGTGTTAAAATGCGAAAGCAGTGCGCCTACACTGTCGGAGGTTGCAGCAAAAATTGGGAGCTCACGCCAAAATGTTAAGAAAATAGCCTCTATTCTGGAAAAGCAGGATTTTGTCCTGCTGGAAAAGGATGAAGCCGATGCAAGGATGCTGCATATTAAATTGACTGATAGATGTATGGAACACTTAAGGAGAAGAGATGAAACGGAACGGCTTTTTTTACATGAAATATTTAAGGGTTTTGAAGAGGTTGAGATGTCGCATTTCTGTGACAGTATAAAAAAGCTTGAAGTTAACCTGATCAAAATAGAACAAAGAGATCGAAGCGAATTTGATTAAACATGAAACTTAGGGATTCAAGTAAATTTGATTAAACATGGAACATAGGGATTCAAGTGAATTTGATTAAAATGGAGGAAGGAGGCTAAAGAAAATTCGATTGGAATGGAGTAAGGAGGCTAGAGAAAACTTGATAGAAACGAGCAAAGCAATGAAAAGGGGAGAAGTAAAATAATGCGGATAGCAGTAATAACTGTACTTCCACTGATATTAGGGTTTATAATATTTTTGTACATACCATATTCACCGGTCAAGACAGAATTTGATTGTATTGTAATAGAAAAAACCAAAGCTGCTGTAGTTACAAGAGACATATTTGAAGATGAAGATATAGAGGGGCTCCCGGAACCGCTGCAGAGATACTTCAGACATTGCGGCTACCTCGGAAAACCCAGAATGTCATATATGAGAGTTATTCTAAAGGATGTGGATTTTGCAATGTCAGTGAACAAAGTGTTAAAAATAGACTATAAACAGTTAAACCTTGTAGAAAGACCCGAAAGGTTTGCTTATATTTCTTCATCACTTATGGGTATCCCTTTTGAGGGTCTTGATTCCTTTGAGAACTGTGAAGGCAGCATGAGAGGGAAGCTTGCAAAAGTTATACCCTTATTCAATCAGAGAGGCGAAAAAATGGACCGTGCCTGTCTGGCCACCTGGCTTTCCGAGTGCCTGATGGTGCCGAATGCTGCACTACAAGACTTTGTAAAATGGGAACCTATCGATGATACCCATGTTGGTGCTGTGATTTCATGGGAGGGTATAAGTGCAGAGGGAATTTTTACCTTTGCGGATACCGGAGAGTTAATGTCATTTAGCACTGGAGACAGGGTCAACATCGATATGGAGGGTAAAGAAACAAAGGCAGATTGGTCGGCTCTTTTCATTGACTATTACAGTGATAACGGCATATTGAAGCCAAAGACAATCCAAGCTGTCTGGCACTATCAGAGCGGAGATAACATTTACTTCAATAGAAATTGTTCAACAGCTCTTATTGAGTATTGATTAAGATTGGAAAGGTGTAACAGAATCTCAGAAGATATTAAAAAATGAGGAGGGGTAAATTTTGAGTAGTAATAAGGTTTCTGATTTTTGGAGTATGGGAACATCCATAGGCTTGTGCAGCGCAATTGGCATTGTTCTTGGTGCAATTCTTCACAACTTAATTTTGTGGCTTTCAATAGGCGCGGGAATTGGTGTGTTACTGGGGGCAGTCTCAACAAAAAAATAATGTCACAGACACAGGGGCTGAAAATGCGGCGAAACAGCATTTGTTCATATGTTATCTGTCATTTTCCTTTATG
>CAYURW010000019.1:24012-31080 GCA_964447145.1 uncultured Clostridiaceae bacterium | reverse complement strand
GGTTCTACTTACGTGCTGCTTCAAAACCAGTATTAGATGATGTCTATCAAAAATATACAGCCGTTTAACCAATGCACAAGAAGTCCCCCGCATCTTAGCAAGCGTAGGTGGTGGGGGTAAGTCACCGGTATGGCTTGTATGGCTACAGCCTGTTACAAAATGTATGGAATGCGGAGTGGATACAATGGATGAATACTATATTGCTGTTTTTGAATCAACGAACCATGCCTTAAGGTTCGAAAAAGTAATCAAGGGTGGTGGCTTTGATATAAACGTAATGCCTGTTCCAAGGGAAATTACAGTTAGCTGCGGTATCTCTGCAAAGATCAAAACCGGTGATATCGAGGGAGTAATGGAGCTTGCCGTTGCAAAGGACCTGAAGATATCAGGCTATTATCATGTAGAACTGCAAAATGGCAAGAAATCATACAGCAAAGCTATTTAATTTGCGGCAACAAACACTAGTGTAAATTTGTTTCAGCGGAGTTAAACAGATTTCGTGTAGCTGATAAATAACGACAATTTAGGAGGACAAATTGAAGGGAATACGAAGGAAAATAAGGGCAGTTATCACGGCAATTTGCCTGATAGCGGCAGTTGGATACGGTATTAGTTATTATTTTTTGAATAATATTAGCAACGAAGGTGGCGCTGAGGGTTATCCAAAACCGAAAAAAAGAATAAATGTAGTAATGATAGGGGTGGCAGGAGGACTTGCAGATTCTATTATGCTTTGCAGCTTTGACCCTGCCGGCGGAAATGTAGATGTGTTTTCAATACCAAGGGACACATATGTAGAAAGGGAAGGCCGTAAAACATCAGCATACAACAAAATAAACTCCTTCTATGGGAAAGGTGGAGCAGACAACGTAGTAAAAGGTGTTTCGCAGCTTACGGGAGCAGACATCCATTATTACATAAAAGTTGATTATGAGGCTGTAATAGCAATTGTTGATGCTATAGGCGGAATAGAGGTAACGCTGCCTATGAATATGAACTACGATGACCCGGTGGACGGGCTTCACATCCATTACAAAAAGGGACAGTCAGTAAGCAAGGGTGAGGATATTCTTAAACTGTTGAGATTTCGAAAAAATAATAACGGGGGTGGTTATAAAGACGGGGACCTGGGCAGAGTTAAAATGCAGCAGGAGATAGTTAAGCTTGGAATGGAGAAAATCCTCAACGGTAGCTTGGCAAAAAACTTTCTTAAGGTTCAGGAAGCGATTAAGGAACATGCAGAGACAAATATGACACCAAAACAAATGCTTTATTACATTGGCAAAGCACGGAAAGTAAAAAAGGAAAGTATAACTATGCAGACTATTCCGGGAAAGGCAAACTCCATAAACGGGCTTTCCTTTTATGTTATTGACAAAAACAAAATGAAAGAGGTGTTGAATCCAATAATAGAAGAATAATTTGGAACAACTGATTAATACCTAAAATAAAATTGCAGGAGGTAATGAATTTGTTCAATAATCTTACGGAGGCCAAAGAATTTTGCGAATCGAAGGGTATAAAGATCATAGATTTTAAGATCACCGACTTAGTTGGAAGATGGCATCATCTATCGATACCTGTGACAAGATTTAATGAGAGTACATTTAATGAAGGAATAGGATTTGATGGTTCCAGCTACGGCTTTCTTACCGTTGAAAAGAGCGATATGGTTTTTATCCCGGACCTGAGCACCGCTTTTGTTGACCCCTTTTGTGAAGTACCAACCCTAAGCATGATTGGAGATATCTACACCCTGGAGGGAGGTATAAAGAGGTATGGAGGGGATCCTAGACATATTGCAGAAAAAGCTGAAAAATTTATGATCTCGACAGGAATAGCAGACGAGAATATAATCGGACCCGAATTTGAATTCTATCTGTTTGACCATATAGCATTCGAAAGCAAACCCAATCACCAGGAGGTCACAATCGATTCCATTCAGGCAGAATGGAACACAAACGAACAGTATGACAATCTTGGCTACAAGGTCAGATATAAGGGAGGGTATCACCTTGCACCTCCAAATGATATAACCAATGACCTGAGGAGCAAAATGACAATTATGCTTGAAGAGCTTGGAATGCAGGTCAAGTATCATCATCATGAGGTTGGAGGGCCGGCTCAGGTCGAGCTTGAGGTCGAGGCAGGCAGAATGAAGGAAATGGCAGATAAGACCTACCTGTTGAAATATATAGTGAAAAACATGGCTATAAGAGAAGGAAAAAGTGCGACCTTCATGCCAAAACCAATGTTTGGCGAGCCGGGAAGTGGAATGCATGTGCATATGTGGCTTTACAAGGACGGAAAGCCGTTGTTCTATGATAAGGATGGATATTCCGGTCTCAGCCAGACTGCCCTGTATTTTATCGGGGGATTGCTGAAGCATTCTCCTGCACTGCTGGGATTAACAAGTCCAAGCACCAATTCTTACAAGAGACTAGTCCCGGGTTATGAGGCCCCGGTAAGCATATGCTTTGCTACTTCGAACAGAAGCGCTGTTGTAAGGATACCGGGCTATGGAAACACTCCTGACAGCAGAAGATTTGAGTTCAGACCTTCCGATGCTACCTGCAATCCGTATCTTGCCTATGCTGCTATGCTGATGGCAGGTTTGGACGGAATAATAAACAAAATCGATCCGGTTAAAGAAGGTTTTGGACCCTATGATGTGAATATTTTTGAACTCAGTGATGCGGAAAAAGCGAAGATAAAAGCTCTTCCCAAGAGCCTTGGAGAAGCAATGGAAGCACTTAGGCAGGATAACGAATTCCTACTTAAGGGCGGAGTTTTTACAAAAGAAATGATAGAAGCATGGATAAAGAGTAAATTGGAAAAGGAGAACAAGAAGGTCGATTTAGTTCCTCATCCTGCAGAGTTTGAGCTTTATTATGACCTATAGTGGTTTCAACTGATTTTTTAATGATAAACCTTTTTCATGACATATTATAGTATTATTAATATAAGGAGATAATTTTTGCTTTAAGGAGGGCCCATATGAATGAATCAGTGAAAAGGACAGTAGAATCTTTGCAAAAAAACGGTATGAAGGCAGTATACTTTGAGGATCCCGATTCAGCAGTGGATTATTTGTTAGACAATATTAAAAGCGAAGAGACTGTTGGGATCGGCGGATCCATGACCGTAAAATCATTGGGAATACCCGAAAAACTATTAAGCCGGGGCAATAAGGTGTTTTTTCACTGGCTGGAAAGTACTCCCGAAGGAATGGATGAAGCCAGAAACAATGCAATCAAAGCGGATGTGTATTTATCAAGCACAAATGCGCTAACCGAAGGAGGGGTTCTCGTCAACATCGATGGAACCGGCAACAGGGTTGCTTCAATGATATTTGGGCCAAAAAGGGTTTTCGTGCTTTGCGGGGTCAACAAAATTACAAAGGATCTGGACTCGGCACTAAAGAGGATAAAGGACAACACTTACAAAAACGCAAGAAGGCTAAAGCTGGACACACCGTGCGCACATACAGAGAAATGCAATGATTGCAGAAGCCCCCAGAGGATGTGCAGTATTACCTCAATTATAGAGAGAAGGCCAAGCAAGACCGGCTTTGAGGTTATTATAATAGGCAGGGAACTTGGATATTAAAAGTAATAAGGAAATGCGCCAAAGACATACAATTAAGTATATCTTAGGCGCATTCTTTTTGATTGAAAAAGGTTTGCACCATATATTAAAACTTTTAGTATGAGGTTGAAGGAAAGTTGGAAGTGTTGTAAAATAAAAGTGAGTTCAACAAATATTTTAAGACATGCAAAATAATTTTAATCCGAGGTGATTCAATGATCAAAGATTTCGAAGGATTGCTGGAAGCGGCAAGGAAGCAAAAAAGGATGAAAATAGTTGTAGCTGCGGCACAGGATGAAGATGTGATAACAGCAGTGAGCAAAGCAAGGGAGCTGGGTCTCGCTGAACCGGTACTGGTAGGTGACAGGGCAAAAATTGAAGAAATCATGGGTAAACTGACGATTTCTGCCAGCGATTACGAAATAGTAGACCAGCCGGATTTGATACAGGCAGCCAAAAAATCCGTAGAGCTTATCAGGAATGGAAAAGGTGACTTCCTGATGAAGGGGCTGCTTCAGACAGCAGATTTGATGAGAGCCGTGCTGGACAAAGAAGCAGGGCTTAGGACGGATAATGTTATCAGCCATGTTATGGTTTATGGGGTACCTGCTTACAAAAAGCTTATTTTTTTGACTGACGGCGGAATTAACGTTGCTCCTGACCTTTCCCAAAAGGTTCAGATATTGGAAAACGCAATAAAGGTCTGCAAAGCAATGAAAATGGACAAGATATACGTTTCATGCATAGCAGGAGCCGAAACCGTAAATCCCAAAATACAGGCTACAGTTGATGCAAAAGCAATAGCAGACATGGGTGAAAGATGGGAAGCTCTGGGAGCTGTAGTTCAGGGACCGGTAGCTTTGGATCTGGCAATCAGCGAAGAGGCCTGTGCCCATAAAGGATATAAGGGAGAGGGCGGCGGCAATGCCGATATATTGCTTGTTCCATATTATGAGGTAGGAAACGCACTTGGAAAGTCAATGAACTATTTTGCCGGCGCAAAATCCGCAGGTATTATTATGGGCGCTAAAGTTCCCATAGTACTTGTTTCGAGGGCGGACAATGCAGAAAACAAGCTATTGTCAATAGCTCTGGGAAGTGTTATAGCAGGGCTGCCTGCCTGATGAAGTAAAATAGTCTAAGAACATTACATGAATCATGGAACATTTTAGGATATACAGAACCGGCAACAAGTATTGTTCTAAAATGTACAGCTAAAAAAGGGGGTAAAATAATGAAGCAATTGATGTCAGGCAACGAAGCAATTGCAAGGGGTGCATATGAGGCCGGGGTCAAAGTTGCTGCTGCTTATCCGGGCACACCAAGCACCGAAATACTGGAAAATGTCGTAGAATACAAGGACCACATTTATTGTGAATGGGCACCAAATGAAAAGGTAGCAACAGAGGTAGCAATAGGAGCATCCATTGCAGGGGTAAGGAGTCTGACTGCAATGAAGCATGTTGGCCTTAATGTAGCAGCTGACCCGATATTCACATATTCATACCTGGGAGTAAATGCCGGATGTGTTATAGTAACCGCAGACGACCCAAGCATGCACAGCTCGCAGAATGAGCAGGACAACAGGTATTATGCAAAGTTTGCAAAAATGCCTATGATTGAACCCGCCGACAGCCAGGAATCCAAAGATTTTCTTGCGGAAGCATACAGCATCAGTGAACAGTTTGATACTCCACTGCTATACAGGGTGACCACAAGGGTATGCCACAGCAAGAGCCTGGTGGAACTTGGGGAAAGAAATGAAGTTGGGTTCAAAAAATACGAAAGAAATATACCCAAGAATGTTGCAACCCCGGCCAATGCAAGAGTGGCTCATGTGAAGGTTGAAAGAAGGCTGAGGGACCTTGAGGAATATGCATACAGCTCACCTTTGAACAAAATTGAGTATAACGAGAACACAAAGGTAGGGATAGTAACGGCAAGTATTGCATATCAATATGCAAAAGAAGTGTTTGGGGACAATGCATCATATCTGAAGCTCGGCTTTACGTATCCTCTTCCCATGAAGCTTATAAAAGAGTTTGCCTCCAAATTTGAAACTCTGTATGTAATCGAAGAGCTTGAACCTTTTATGGAAGAGCAGATGAAGGCAGCAGGAATAAACTGCATTGGGAAAGAACTCATTTCTAACATGTATGAGCTTAATCCAGACATAGTGGCAAAAGCCCTGTTGAATAAAGAGGCTGAAACAAAGACAGTTGATGCCAAGGTTGTAGGTAGGCCACCGGTGCTTTGCCCGGGATGCCCTCACAGAGGATTTTTCTATACAATGTCCAAGAGGAAAAATACTGTTGTTACAAGTGATATAGGCTGTTATACTCTGGGCGGATTGCCGCCTATTAATGCAATAGACACCTGTATCTGCATGGGTGCCGGATTCAGTGCCGGGATGGGAATGGCAAAAGCATTTGAGGCAACCGGCCGCGATACAAAGGTATTTGGAGTTGTTGGAGATTCAACCTTCTTCCATTCAGGAATAACAGGAGCCATTGATATTGTATATAATAAGGGCAAAATGGTGCCGGTGGTACTTGATAACAGGATCACCGGAATGACTGGGCATCAGGAGAATCCCGGAACCGGAAAGACCCTGATGGGCGAAGATGCAGTACAGATTGACCCTGTTGAAGTGCTGAAGGCTGTAGGTTACAAGACCGTTAAGGCAGTGGATCCATGCGACCTTAAGGCAATGGATGAGGTCGCCACTGAAGCCCAAAACAGTACAGAACCTTATGCTATTGTCACAAAGAGACCCTGTGTGCTTATTAAGGGGCTGCCCCCCTTCAAAACAAAATGCGTAGTCGATAAGGACAAATGTACAAAATGCAAAATGTGCCTTAAGGTCGGTTGCCCGGCAATATACTTTAAGGACGGCACCTCCTATATAGACCAGTCAATATGTTTGGGCTGCGAAGTCTGCATGCAGGTTTGCAAATTCGATGCTATAGAAAAGGTTGGTGAATAATATGAGTGATGTTAAGAACATATTATTGGTTGGCGTCGGTGGACAGGGAACAATTCTTGTCAGCAGGATATTGACGGAAGGGCTGATTCGTGCGGGCTATGACGTAAAGATGTCCGAGGTTCACGGTATGGCCCAAAGAGGCGGAAGTGTAACAACGCAGGTCAGGTATGGCAAAAAGGTATATTCTCCGATAATCGGAAAGGGCCAAGCAGACATACTTGTTTCCTTTGAAAAAATGGAAGCAGTCAGATGGATTGAATACCTTAAGCCGGACGGGGTCGTTGTTGTAAACAATTACGAGATACCTTCCCTGCCTATTGCCAGCGGCAAGGAAGAATATCCAACCGGGCTTATTGAAGCACTGCAGAGCTCTTTCAAAACTGTAGTTATTGATGCAGGCAGGATAGCAGAAGAGCTTGGAAATATTAAAACCCAGAATATTGTACTTTTTGGCGCTTTGGTAAAAGCCCTTGGGTTGGATGAAGTTGATTGGG
>CAYURW010000019.1:0-24002 GCA_964447145.1 uncultured Clostridiaceae bacterium | reverse complement strand
GGAACAAATAATAAAGGAAATAATCAAGCCGAAGCTGGTTGACATCAACTTAAAGGCTTATAACAAGGGAAGAGAACTCTAAGAAATAGAACCTATGGTGGACCTGTACAATAAATTTAATTTTTATTGTACAGGTCTATTTTTAATTGCATAGAAGATTATAACTTTCATATGCAATTAGAAATCTTTGATTTGAGTGCCTGCGCAAGAATTTCCTTCGGGAAACCCACATTGGCAGATTTATGCTATAATACGTAATATACAGATAATACATAATACTTAGAATTGTGGGATAATATAACATAATTTGGTGCACAAAGGGTAAGGTAGATTTATGGGGAACTGTCCAATGGGGTTGAACAAAGAACAATCAGAGGCCGTCAGGTATAATGCGGGCCCCTGTATGGTGCTTGCAGGTCCCGGTACCGGTAAAACCACTGTTATTACTTCCAGGGTGGCAAACCTTGTTAAAAACAAAATTGTCCCTCCAGAAAATATACTTGTTGTTACTTTTTCCCGTGGGGCAGTCAATGAAATGAAAAACAGGTATTCTGCACTATTGGGCATAAAGGGCACAGGAGGTGTTAGCTTTGGGACCTTCCATTCTGTATTTTATAAGCTTCTGAGGCATTACAAAGGATACAGGCTTGAAGACCTTATTGATGAAAGCCGAAAATATAATTTGATAAAAAATATAGTAAAGCGGCAGCTGTCATATTCAGTGGAGGATGAGAGCAGGGTAAAGAATATAATAACCGATATGGAGTATGTTATAAGCACAATATCGGATGCTTCAAAAATCAGGACTTCTTCCTGCGACAGCTGTCAGCTTGTAAGCATTATAGAGGAATATAAGGCACAAAAAGAACAGTCAGGGAAATATGATTATGACGATATTCTATATGACTGCATGCTTATGCTGAAGGAAGATCCAGACATCCTAAAAGAGGTAAGGGAAAGATTCAAGTACATATTAGTGGATGAGTTTCAGGATATAAACGCACTTCAATGTGAAACAATAAGGCTTATTGCTGAACCTCTTAACAACATTTTTATTGTAGGGGATGATGACCAGTCCATATATGGCTTCAGAGGAGCAGCCCCTAATATTCTCCTGAGTTTTGAAAAAATTTATCCTGAATGCAGTAGAATTTTCTTAAACACAAATTACAGAAGTACAGAAAGTATCCTTAGTTCTGCTTTGTCCATTATAAACAATAATATAAACAGATATTCAAAAAGCCTTAAGGCGGCAAACACAAAAGGGGACCCGCCTAAAATCCTGGAAACAGAGAATTTTGACACAGAAGCAGGGGCTATAGCCTCGATGATATCAATAATGAGCGGCAGGGACAAAAAATACTCGGGCTATGCAGTGATATATAGGACAAATATTCAATCAAGGGCAATTGAGGATGCATTTATTGAAGCAAAGCTCCCTTTTGTTTCCCTCGATGGAGTTCCATCCTTATACGACCATTGGATATTTAAGGATATAATAAGCTATTTAAGGCTTGGAGCGGGAATCGGGGACAACAGGGATTTGATAAGGATAATAAATAAACCTAAAAGGTTTATCAGCAGGAATACCCTGGAAAGGGCAGCGAAGCAGGGGAGCGGAATGCTGCAGTGGATAATGGACCAGGAAGGCCTGAACAGGCTTCAGGCCAATGGGATATACGAGCTTATTCATGATTTGAAAAGGCTCGGTACAATGAATTTGAAGAATGCAGCAAAATATATAAGAAATGTAATGGGTTATGATGAGTATCTCATGGAATATGCGGCCCTAAGGGGTATAAGCATAAGGGGACTTATGGATACTGCCGAAGAATTTGAAGGCTCTGCGGCCAGTTTTGAAAATGTTTCTGCATTTATGCAGCGCTCTAAAGATGTGGCTGAGAGGATAAGAGAAAATGATTATTGCGATTTGGGATCCAATAATGTTAAAATTATGACAATGCATAAAGCAAAAGGGCTGGAATTTGATACAGTATTTGTATGTGGCTCTATAGAAGGATTGACACCTTACATAAAGCATGATTCTCCGGCAAATACTGATTTTGAAGAGGAAAGGCGACTGTTCTATGTGGCTGTGACCAGGGCCAGAAAAGAACTGTATATTACTGTCCCCAGACACAGATATGGCAAGGCGGTCCTGCCGTCGCGCTTTTTGGAGGAATTAAGGAATGGATCGACACATGGAGGTAGAGTATGAAATACGTTAGAATAATAAGAATATCGGGAAGCTATTTCGCCAGGGAATTTGAAAGAGATCGGGACTCCAGCAAAAAGAAGCAGTATAGGGAGGTTGATGAAGGTACTGTGGCAGACCAATTTCAAAAAGGTGATGCTTCAGTTGAGGTAATATTTGAGGATTCTGACAGAAGCTCTATATTGCTTGATCCGGAAAGCGATCCGGAGCTAATAAAAAAATATCTGGGGAGAAGATTTTTATTATAGGAGGAATCAAATGTTTAGATTTAGAAAGGTCACACACTTTGACAAAAAGAGAGTGCTGGAGATCTCATCAAAAATCTGGGGAGGCCACGATTATTTGCAGTATGTTTTCGATGATTGGGTGACAGATCAGGAAGGAGAGTTCACTCTATGGGAAAAGGGCGGGATTACTGCAGGTTTTTCAAAGTACACCAGGCAAAGCGATACCGAGGCCTGGCTTGAAGGGATGAGGGTTGAAGAGAGCTTCGCGAAGTATGGTGCCGGGAAGGCCATAATCCAATATTACATTAGCAGGGCAAAGGCGGAAGGGATAGAAGCTATAAGGCTCAGTGCATTTGCAGACAATAAAGGAAGCATCAAAATCGTTGAAAGCCTTGGCTTTAAAAAGGACGGCTATTTTACTTTAGGTTATAAAGATGCAGACAAAATATCAAAAGAACCTTTTGCCTCAGATGCAGTTATCAATATAATGAGCACAGCCACTGCATGGGATTTGATGACCAGAGGGAATGCTTACTATATGTCAAATGGTTACATCAGTTATGGCTGGACCTTTAGGAAAGCCTCCTATGAGCTTGTAAACGAACTTGTGAAGGATAAATGTGTTTTTGGAGTGCTTAAGGACTGCAAAATTTCTTCAATAATGATTTTGACCCGGGATTCCCGTAAAGATGGAGGCCTCAATATCGGATTTATAGACGGGGATATGGCTTCCATGAAGGAATTGGTGAGCTTTGCCGAAATGCAGACTCTGAAGTTGGAAATGGCATATTGCGAAATGATGGCCCACATGGATGAAAGCCTGATCAATGTGCTTGAACTTAATAATTTCGATTTTTTAAGCGATAGGTACAAAGAAGGAAATGTATTTGTATACTGTATGAGATTGATGGAGTAAGGAGGATACTGCATGTATTTTAACAAGGAAGGCGTGGAAAACACAGGGAGCGTTGTAAAAATCGTAATTGAGGCTGCAAAGGATATATTGGATACAAGGATAAAAGAGATATTGTGCAAGCCGAGATAGTTTGATGCTCCTACACATAAGCTTTCATATTCTGACTATATGTTGTGAAAAACGCTTATCATAACAAAATTAGTGTTTATTCACCGCAAATTATATAAATATGGATTAGGAAAAATGTTTCTCACTAAACATATAATTGGCTGATCAATTGGGAATACTCCATAAATGAAAATCATTTATGGAGGTTTTTTATGAAAAGTATAAATTTGAGTGCCGATTACAGAGAGAGCTCCGGCAGCAAACAGTCAAAGAGGCTTAGAAGGAGAAAATTTGTCCCGGGGGTATTATATGAAATGGGTTCCGGGGGAACATTGCTTAAAATAGATGAAGGAGAGCTAAGCAACGCAATTTCAAAAAATGGTGAAAATGTAATGGTTAATCTAAAGATTAATGGCAGGGATATACCGGCAGTAATAAAAGAAATACAGAAGGACAGCCTGCAACAGTGCATAATTCATGTAGACTTTCAACCCGTAAAAATTAATGAAAAAATATACACGGATGTTCCGATAGTTTTGGCAAAGGGGAAGCAGATTGAAAAAAGCGGCTGGGTTATAAATAAACAGATGGCGGCGCTTAAGGTGGAAGGTGAAGTTTCAAGCATACCTCCTGCAATTACAATCGACGCATCAAGGTATAAGGTTGGACAGGTAATGAGGGTTGGAGATCTTGAATTATCTGAGGAATTGTCTGTTATCAGCGGAGAGGATGAGGTGATATTCTCTATCTTGCCGACAAAGGACAGGCCGGTAGATTTGGTATTTGATAGGGCAGAACCGGAGCTGGTTTCAGATTAGCAGGATTCTGCGATTTATTCGCATTTTGCGCTGCTTGCATAGTTATTTGCCTATGCAGATGGCTTGTCTATACCGGTAAATTGTAGTAATATTTAACTGTACTATTAATGAACGGGAGGCAGCGATAATGGATTACAAAGCTGATATAGGCGTTTTTGGAGGTTCAGGCTTTTATTCATTTTTGGAAAATGTCCGGGAAATAGAGGTAGAGACTCCATATGGAAGCACAAGCGATAAGATATCATTAGCCGAGGTGGGAGGTAAAAAGGTTGCTTTTTTGCCAAGGCATGGGAAGAAGCATTCATATCCTCCCCATGTGATACCTTATAGAGCAAACATATATGCAATGAAAATGCTGGGAGTAAAGTACATTATTGCACCTACTGCATCCGGAAGTCTGCAGTCATATATAGAGCCCGGGGATTTTGTGATTTGCGACCAGTTTGTCGACAGGACCTGGGGCAGGAAGGACACTTATTTTGATGGGCCAGAAACGAAGCATATAAGTTCGGCTGTTCCCTATGATGAGGAACTGCGGAAGCTTGCGGTCAAGGCATGTGAAGAATCGAATGTCAGGGCGCATGATAGAGGCACCGTTGTTGTTATTCAAGGGCCGAGATTCTCAACCAGGTCAGAGAGCAGATGGTTCAGCAGCATGGGCTGGGAAGTAATCAACATGACCCAGTACCCTGAATGTATTTTGGCAAAAGAGCTGGAGATCCCATATGTGAATATTTCGCTTATTACCGATTATGATGCAGGGCTTGAAGGAAATGAAGAAATTAAGCCTGTTACTGAGGAAGATGTATACAGGGTATTTAGCGAAAACAATGAAAAGGTAAAAAAAGTATTGTACAACATTATAGATAAGTTGCAGGTGTAGGGTATGAAAGGAAAGCTCATAATTATTGAGGCTGGCAGCGATGCCAGCGGGAAAGCCACCCAGACTAAGAAGCTTTTTGATAAAATGCGAAACCTGGGGTACAAAATTAGAAAGGTTGAGTACCCCAACTACAAAAGCAACTCTTCAGCCCTGGTAAAAATGTACTTAAATGGAGAATTCGGGTACAGGCCGGAGGATGTCAATGCCTATGCCGCATCAACTTTTTTTGCGGTTGACAGGTATGCCTCGTATGTAAAGGATTGGAGAGCATATTACGAAAACGGAGGGATCGTGCTGTCGGATAGATATACAACCTCCAATATGGTACACCAGGCATCGAAGATAGATGATGAAACAGAGAGAAATAAATACCTCGACTGGTTATGGGACTTGGAATTTGTCAAGATGGGGCTGCCCGTGCCCGATATTGTAATATTTCTTGACGTGCCTACAATAATTACTAATAATCTTATATCAAAAAGGCATAACAAAATTACAGGGGGTCTCAAGAAAGACATACATGAAAGAGATGCAAAATACCTTGGAAAGACATATATGAATGCCTGCAGGATTGCGGACAAATACGGGTGGAAAAAAATTCAATGTATTGAGGACAACCTCCTGAGAGGTATAGAAGATATTCATGAAGAAATACTTGATTATATTAAAGGAAGTCTTCTTATAGAATAGTCCCGCAAGGGTATTTTGTTGAATTGTCTTAGATATTTCAGCAGGGTGTAAGTTTTCAGCAGGGTATAGTGCGAATTTAATAGTAGCCCTTCTCAAAAATGTCCTTTATCTCAGCCAGATTTCTGGTGTAGCCTAAGGCGACGATCAGTTTGATTCTTGCTTTCTGCCCCGGGAGATTGTCCCCCATAATAGCACCCATGTTCGTAAGCTCTTTGCCTGCGCCGTGATACCCATAGCTATCCAATACTTTCCCCATGGGACAACGGGATACCAGTACAACGGGTATCTTTCTGGACAATGCATATTCGACCCCCGGAACCATATCCGGAGGAATATTTCCTCGCCCCATTCCTTCAATGACTATTCCGTGAGTTCCCGAGTCCACGCAAAATTTTAAGAGAGTATCATCCATTCCGCAGGCAGTCTTTATAAGATCAACCCGGCTGTCTATTGACTGTGCCGGAATATATTGTCTTTTTGTATAATTATGATAGAAGTATGCATTGTCATTGTCAATAAACCCTATAGGGCCAAAGTCTACGCTTTTGAAAGTGTCCAAAGTGTGGGTTTTTGTAACTTGTGCAGCGGAGTGTATTTCGTTATTCATTACTACTATTACGCCCCTATTGAAGACCTCATCCGAAATTGCGGCGTAGGTTGCCGCAATAAGGTTCACGGGTCCGTCGAAGCCCAGTTCTGAGCTGCTTTTCATTGAGCCAACGAACACAATGGGCTTAGGTGTATCGGAGGTAAGGTCCACAAGATATGCGGTTTCTTCCAAAGAATCGGTGCCGTGGGTTATGACTGCTCCATCAAAGCCTTCGTCATTAAGCTTGCACTGAATGGTTCTGGACAGCTCAAACATTTTTACGGGAGTCATATGGGGCCCCGGTATATTGCAAAAATTTAAGTAGCTTATATCGGCGATACTTTTTAGCCCTGGGGTCATCTGCAATATTTGTTCCCCGTTTATCGCAGGTATTGCAGTGTTTGTCTTTTCATCAATTCGCATAGCAATTGTGCCGCCGGTAAAAACAATTAATATTCTTTTCATATTAAACCTCCCTGCAGCATTATTAAGCATTAAAGCTTTTCCTTGGCCTCTAACCCTTGGTGTATTCCATAATAAATAAATGTCTATCCTAAATGAATGTCTATCCTAAATGTATAGTCCCTCTTAATAATTATATAATAGGAAAGATTTGTTGACAAGTGACATGCCCAGCCAAATGGACCATCAAACACTCTATGACAGGGGAAATTTTGCATCCGGCAAACAAAGGAGGCATGCAATAGGGGTGCAATGCCTCCTTTGTATCAGAGCTATCTGATTGTTCTAAAGATTAGTATTGAGAATCTGCAAATCACTTACTATTTTTATATTATTCACCTCGGGGTCCTCGGTTCCCTGGACATATAGGTTTGCAGCTTTTAGTGCTTTTACATAGTCTACTATTTCCTGGGTGATTATTTCTCCGGGGCATAGTATAGGAATACCGGGAGGGTAAGCCATCATAAACTCTGCGCTGATAAGGCCTATGCTGTCATCTATGGGTATGGATATAGTCAGACTGTTAAAGGCATCTCTTGGAGTCAGAGCACTTTCCGGAATATCAGGTATTCCCGGAGCCTTAGAGCTAACTGTTTCTTTGCAGCTTTGCTCTGCGCTTATTTCTTCGAGGGCATGTATCAATTTATCAACTCTTTCCTTTGTATCCCCGAAAGAGAATACGCACAATATATTATAGAGGTCGGAAAGCTCAGGCTGTATAAAATACTTTTCTGCAAGTATCCTTTCAAGTTCATATCCGGATAGGCCAATATCCCTTGAAGTAATTGTGACCTTTGTCGGATCAAATCCATAAGCGCCTTTTTTACTGAGGACTTCTTTGCCAAAACAATAAAACCCCTTAATTCTATTGATTTTTTCCCTTGCGTATTCAGCCAGGTCAATTGCTTTGTCCAAAAGTTCTTTGCCTTCTTCCGCCAGCTGCATTCTTGCACAATCCAAAGAGGCAAGAAGCACATAGGAGGGGCTTGTGGTCTGAAGAAGGCTTATGACGGTTTTTACTCTGTTGACATCCACAATTCCCTTTCTCACATGCAGTAAAGAGCTTTGGGTCATAGAGCCCACAATTTTGTGGGTACTTTGAGAACAGATATCGGCTCCTGCATCCATGGCGGAAATGGGAAGCCTGTTGTTGAAATGAAGATGGGGGCCGTGAGCCTCATCAACTATCAGGGGAATATTATACTCGTGTACTATTTGCGCTATTTCTGCAATATCCGTTGAGACTCCATAGTAGGTGGGGTTTATTATTAGTACTGCCTTGGCATCGCTGTTCAACTCCAGGGTCTTTTTTACGGTTTCAGGAGTAACATTAAGGGCTACCCCTACCCGGTCATCTATTTCAGGGTGCATATACACCGGGGATGCCCCGCTTAGTATTATACCTGCAGTAATTGACTTGTGAACGTTCCTGGGTATAATTATTTTGTCTCCCTGACTGACGACACTCATAATCATCGCTTGTATTGCACCGGAGGTCCCATGTATGGAAAAAAAGGTGTGATCTGCGTTATAAGCATCAGCGGCAAGCTCTTGGGCTTCCTTTATCACACTGGTCGGCTTGTGGAGGCTGTCAACCTGCTTAAAAACGGTTACATCAATTGATAACACATTAGTGCCAACAAAGTCTCTGAACTTTTCGACCATTCCCTGACCCCGCTTATGACCCGGGACATGAAAGGGCGTGGTGTCATTATTATGATACTCCATCAGGGCATCAAACAGGGGTGTCCTTCTCTGGTCAAGCTTGTACATTTCCATACTTCCTTTCAGCTCAAAAATCATTGAAGAGTAAAAGCGGCCTTTCCGCATATGCTGCAATAAAAAAAAGCCTGAACTTCGATGCAATAAGTTCGGGCTTTTGCAGAGCGATTAAACTTTACTATTCAAATGCCAAATTTATTATATGGCAAACAAACCTAAAATGCAATAATATTCTAAAAAATTTAATATGCATTCACTAATCCTTGTAAATCAAGTCTTTTGCGTACTTAGGAAGTACAAAACAGGCCTTGTGCAATTCACTGTGATAATACTTTGAATCAAAATCAGGGATGTTGCTTATGTCAGTTTTTTCGGGGTCAAACTTTTTCGAGCCCATTGTAAAGCCCCAGTCGACACCGGGATATGTAGGTACACCGGCTAAATATAGCCTGGTAATCGGGAATATGCTTTTTATGTCATTAAATACTCGTTTTACTGCCTCACACATTAAGAAGGGGGATTCCGTCTGAGCTACAAAAATCCCCTCCGGTGTAAGGCACTCGTATAGGGATTTATAAAAGTCTGAGCTGAAAAGACCCTCAGCAGCCCCTATCGGGTCAGTAGAGTCAACGATTATTACATCAAATTCGTTCTTATGCTCCTTGACATATCTGATACCGTCTCCGATAAAGATTTCTGCCGAAGGATCCTCCAATTTGCAGCTTATCTCAGGTAGGTATTTTTTGGACAGTTCTACCACTCTTTTGTCAATTTCACATAATACAGCCTTTTCAACGGAGCTGTGCTTCAATATCTCTCTAACTGTGCCGCCATCGCCGCCGCCAATAACCAGAACTTTTTTGGGGTTTCCGTGAGTGAAAAGAGGTATATGGGTGATCATTTCATGGTAGATAAATTCATCCCTTATGGTTGTTTGTACAATACCGTCCAGCAGAAGCATTCTTCCGAATTCATAGGTATCCACTATTGCAATTTCCTGATATTTTGTTTTTTCAATATGTAAGGTCTCTTTTACCTTATATGTCATTGCAGAATTCTCAACCTGCATTTCCTTGATCCATAAATCCAATTTCATTCTCCTTCCTTATTTGGAATCATATTTATTTTCTAAAAAATGCACAATATTGTATGTAGAATAGGGTTTTTTCAGTAATCCGGCCAATTGCCTGTAACATTTCATTCTAATATCAGAACTAAATATCTGATCGATAAGAACAGGTATTTTCCTTACGTCGGAAGTGGTTACAGCTGCACCCGAATTAAGTAAAAACTCTGCATTCTCATATTCTTGCCCGGGAAGAGGTGAAAATATTACAAGGGGTTTTTCCCGGCTTAAGACCTCTGAGGATGAAACACCTCCGGGTTTTGTAATGATACAATCCGAGATCTCCATAATTTCCGGCATGTTATTTACAAAGCCATAAACGGAAAGGCTGTTCTTTGTGGAAAGTTTGCTTAGCTTTGCCTCCAATCTGTTATTTCTGCCGGCAATAGCAATGATCTGAACATTCTCCATGTATTCGTCAATTGCCTTAACTATGCTGTTTATATCCCCCAAGCCAAGGCCGCCGCCCATTACCAATATGGTTTTTTTGTCTTCAAATCCGAGTTTTAAAAGGAGGTCTTCTCTACTATGAGATTCGGAAAACTCTTTTCTTATTGGGATCCCAAAGGGAAGAACTTTATTTTTTTGGACTCCGAAATTTTCCATTACATAGGTAAGATCCTCATGAGGTATCACATAGTAATCGGTATTTAAATTTATATATGAAGAATGAATGTTAAAATCGGTAATAACAGTAACCAATGGGCATTCGATTCTTTTCTTATGTTTGAGGCTTGAAACGATTGCCGCCGAGAAACTATGGGTACAGACAATAACGTCCGGGCTGAAATTTATAGCAGTTTTTCTGAATTTGCCTATTATCATCCTGTTTGCGATGTCATTTACATCGATGATGGGGTCAAGCTGGTTGGTCTTTTCGTAAAGTTTTCCCCAGGCCTTCGGATAAAACCTTAGTATATTCAGATAGCTGTCAAGAATAACCTTATCCAGTAACGGGCTTATATAATTAATAGTGTTGATTATTTTGACCCTTGAAGATGAGTTCTGACGGATAAATTCATTTCTGAGCGTATGGGCCACCTGGTCATGTCCGCTGCCTATCGAAACAGAGAAAATCAGTACATTCAAACTACCACTCCTCGAAGTATCATATGTTAATTTCATTTACAGTATAGCATAAAATATAAATAATTCTATATATTTCATGTTGCAGCTTGTGAATGGCTTCTTAAATGCAGTATGCTGCTATTATTGCCTATTTTATAACAAAAACAGTGTTTTTAATTTTTTCCTCTTCTACAAAAGTATACATATTTCTCTGAAGGAAAAAGCTGTGATATATGGAATATTAATTAAGGTGAATTAGAATGGAGGGGCGAGGATGGATATAAACATAGAATGTTCGGATAGGCTGCTTAGTGTTAAATTTAACGGCGATATTGATCATCATTCCAGTGAAGAAATCAGGCTTAGAATAGACAGGGAAATAATTAATAAAAATCCAAAAGGAATTCTTTTCGATATGGAGCAGGTGAGTTTTATGGACAGCTCAGGAATCGGAGTGCTGATAGGGCGCTATAAGCTCATTGCAAATAACGGAGGGAGGGCATCCATGATAAATGTGAGGCCTGAAGTAATGAGACTGTGTAAAATATGCGGTCTGCAAAAAATAATTAAGATATACCCAAATAAAAATCAAGCCATTGCTGGTATAAAGGAGTGTTAACACAATGAAAGCATACAACGAAATGAAACTTGAATTCTTGAGCAAATCCCAGAATGAGAGCTTTGCGAGGTCTGTGGTCGCAGCATTTGTTGCACAGCTGGACCCTACAATAGAAGAATTATCAGAAATAAAGACCGCAGTGTCTGAAGCTGTCACAAATGCTATCATACATGGGTACCCATGCGAAATCGGCAAAGTTGTAATTATTACAAAAATTGTTGATAACCTGGTAAATATAGAGGTCAGAGATTTTGGAGAAGGAATAGAAGATATAGATCTTGCAAGACAACCCCTTTATACCTCAAAACCCGAACTTGAAAGGTCAGGGATGGGTTTTACGGTCATGGAGGCTTTTATGGACAAAATTGAAGTAGAGTCGCATCCGGGAGAGGGTACAGTTGTATGTATGACAAAAACTATGAAGACGGCTGAATGAGGTATGACTATGGAGAGGACAGAGCTTACGCAGGATGAGTTCCTGAGAATAATAACCCGGGCTCAGGACGGCGACTCAGAAGCCGAGAACTATCTGGTGGAAAACAATATCGGGCTTGTGAGAAGTGTAGTCCGAAGATTTATGAATAGAGGCTGCGAATATGATGATCTTGTACAAATTGGAAGCATTGGCCTGTTAAAGGCAATCAAAAAATTTGATTGCACCTTTAACGTAAAGTTTTCAACTTATGCAATACCTATGATAATTGGCGAAATCAAGAGATTCCTGAGAGATGACGGCAAAATCAAAGTTAGCAGGAGCCTTAAGGATATTGCATATAAAGCCCATGCAGCAAAGGAAACATTTGAAAAAGATTACGGAAGGGAGCCAACAATATCAGAAATTGCATCTGTTTTGGAGGTTTCAAATGAAGATTTGGTAATGGCGCTGGAATCCGTGCAAAGCACTGAATACCTGTACGCAACAATACATCAGGATGACGGCACGCCCATACTTCTTATTGACAGAATAAGCTGCAAAGAGGGTGAAGACTCAGATATAGTAGACAAGCTTGCATTGAAAGAGATGATATCTGCCTTGGCTCCCAGGGAAAGGCAGATTATAATGCTCCGATACTTTAAAGATATGACTCAGTGCAGTGTCGCAAAGCTACTCGGGATGTCGCAGGTTCAGGTTTCCAGGATTGAAAAGAAAATAATGTCCAGGCTTAGGCAGGAAATATAAGAATACGACAAAGGTTGTAGTGCATGGGCATCAAATGCGGCGATGCCGCCTTTGCTCAAATTAGTACTATACCGGCATATTCTATATAGTCTGCGCATTAATTTGGTCAAATTGATAATACTAATAGTAATAAATTATTGGAGTGTTATCAATGAAGGCCATTAAGCTTTTGATCATATTGTCGGCAATAATAACCGTAGGCTATTTTTCATGGAGTTTCCTTAATAACAGGTTGTTTCAGGATAAACATGACAGGGCAACACTGGTTCTTGGAAATTTGTATCATCAAAGGCATTCCTATGGGAGGGGTTATTATGATTAAAAAAAGATTCAAGCCTCCCAAAAATTATCTCAGCTTTGAAAGTGAGACAGACAAAGAAATAAGAAGCGATACTGAAAGAAAAATAATAAAGAATTGTATGAAGGTATTTGAAAACAGGCAATGAAAGCTTTTGGGCTCGGCAGCATATATTAAGACATTGGGAGTAACGATTAGGGGCTTTTTATGGATGAAAAGAAGCGAGTCATATTGGTTACAGACGGAGATGTAATTGCAAAAAAGGCAGTTGAGGCAGCCACATTAAAAATCGGAGGCAGATGTATATCAAAATCTGCAGGCAACCCTACCCCAATGAGCGGTCAAAGCATTGTAAAGCTTATAAAGCAGACACCCCATGACCCTGTTGTGGTCATGGTGGATGATAGAGGGAATATTGGAATGGGGAATGGGGAGAAGGTGATTATGGATATCGCCCGCTGCCCCGAATTGAAAATATTAGGGGTAATAGCAGTGGCATCAAATACTGAAGGGGTATTGGGAACGAAAATTGATTTTTCAATTAACAGGGACGGGAATGTAATAAAAAATACTGTAGATAAATATGGCAATAAAGCGGAGGGTAACAGGATCAAGGGAGATACGGTAGATATACTGGAGTCTGTTGAGGTTCCTGTCATTATTGGGATAGGAGACCCGGGTAAAATGGGTGGCAAGGATCGCTGCAGCAAAGGAGCTCCAATAATTACAAAAGCAATGAAAGAGATAATAAAAAGGAGCAGTGTACATTAACTGCTCCTTAATGATTATGGGTTAATCGGCACAAATTCGGAATGATCACCTTCCAAATCCTCTTCCCCTTCAAGGGGATCTTCAAAAATCGGCTCGGTATGAATCTCACAAATCTCTGTTGGCGCTTCATATATCAAATCAGCGGGTACTTGCTTCTGGTCAGGTTCAGGGATAAAGGGTTCTGCTCTCTGGATAAACACCTTTGGTTGTACCAAAAGGGAAGGGCAATACGGGGTCGCAAGTTTTCCGGTTTCTATATCTATGTCCTTGATTACATGGACATCGCATATGCTTTCGGCATCAGGTTCTGTGCCTTTAATGAAAAGCTCAGATCTTACAGCCGATCCTCTGGGATCCAGAGCACAAAGCTCTGAAGGCCTTTTGCCGGATACAGTGCAGATATCCATGGATACCAAGCCTCCCGGCCGTTCAAAATCCTTAACAGCAAGGTCTTTATGAACCTCCTCCATAATAGCCTTCCATAGCTTTGCAGGATAACTGCCTCCGGTAAAGTTCATAGGCTCAGGCTCGTCATGGCCTATCCATACCGAAGCTGTATAATAGGGACTATACCCGGTGAACCAGGCATCTACATTTTTGGTGGTCGTTCCGGTTTTTCCTGCGACAGGCATTTTGGATAATGCAGCATTGCCTCCGGTTCCGCCCCTTACGACACCTCTCATAATATCGACCATAAGATAGGCGACCTGTTCACTTATGACCTTGTCCTTCAGCGGCTTGTTCTCGAATATTACATTTCCGTCCTTATCAAGTATTTTTGTAAAGGATATTGGTTTTATATAGACTCCTTTATTGGGAAAAACACTAAAAGCCGCAGCCATTTCCAAAGGCTTGACACCCCTTGTTATCCCCCCCAATGCTAGGGGTGAAAGGCTTTCATCATTGGTGACCTTGTTGTCGTTCCTGGTAACCATGGTAGTAATGCCGAATTTTTTCAGGTACTCCATGGAACGCCCTATTCCGATGTCCTGCAATATTTTGACTGCTACTACGTTTGTGGAGTGCTTCAATCCTTCTCTGACAGTAACAAGACCCTTAAAGTTATTGCTGTAGTTGCGGGGTTTGAATTTCCCGAATACAACAGGGGCATCATCTATGACAGTTCCAAGGGTATAACCATTGTCCAAAGCCGGAGTATAAACGGATAAAGGCTTTATAGTGGAGCCGGGCTGCCTTAGGGATTGAGTGGCTCTGTTAAGGCCTCTCCTTACTTTTTCGCTTCTGCCGCCCATTACAGCCTTTATTTCCCCGGTACTGTTTTCAATAATAATAACTGCTGCTTCCGGCTGCAATATGCCATTGGCATCTTCTTCACTCTTGGGGAAGAGTTTTTCGTTATTAAAAGCCTCTTCGACTATTCCCTGCAATTCGGTATCTATAGTGGCAATTATTTTTAATCCCCCGTTAAATAATTTTATCTGTGCCTGTTCCTTGCTGAACCCGAGTTTTTCCTGAAGAGTATCGAGAACGTCGCTTATTATCATATCAGAAAAGTATGTGGTCTCTATTTCTTTTTGTATTTTTGCCAGTTTGATCTCCTGTTTGATAGCCCCATCGTGCTCTTCCTGTGTAATATATCCTTGCTCGAGCATTTCACTAAGAATAAGCTCTTTTCTTTCTGTTGATTTTTCGAAGTTAAGGTATGGCGAATAAGCGGAAGGATATCGGGTAATGCCTGCTATGGTTGCACATTCGGCCAATGTGAGTTGATTGAGTTCCTTGCCGAAATAATACAGCCCTGCGGCCTTGACTCCTGCAACATTATGACCAAGTGGTATTGTATTTAAGTATGCTTCCAATATCTGATTCTTGTTGAATCTCTGCTCAAGTTGAATTGCATAATACATTTCAACTATTTTTCTTTTGAATTTTTTGTCCGGAGTAAGGTAGATATTCTTGATAAGCTGTTGCGTAATAGTGCTGCCCCCTTGGGAAAGGTCGCCTTTCTCCAGGTCCGCTTTTATTGCGCCAAAAATACGGTACAGGTCAATACCCTTATGAGTTTTGAATCTTTTATCCTCGATTGCAATAAATGCATTTTGCATATATTCCGGTATCTGATCGATGGTGACCATTGTACGGTTTTCATTGGCGTGCAGCTTGTCAATAAGTTTTTCGTTGACGTCGACAATATATGTGGTCTGGTTCAGGTCAAACAATTCATCAACATTCAGCGGCTTTGCATTTTTTATCCAGGCATAAGCAGTGCCCAATGCTAAGCTGCCGCTTATGAGGATTATCAGCAATAGAACAATAATGGTAAACTTTAATATCCCAATAAAGGACAAAATCTTCTTTTTTTTCTTTGGAGCTTTTGTTTTGCTCTCACTCATATTATACCTCCCCTGAGATATGCTATATATTTAACAGGATAATTATATCACACAAGCATGAGGATGGCAAACAAGGGGGGGTATGGCAGCTTTAGGATTCCAGATCATGAACAAATAACCCGCTTCTAAGTTTTGGTTCAAACCAGGTAGACTTGGGGGGCATTATTTTGCCGGAATCCGATGCAGCAATCAAATCCTCTGTTGACGCAGGAAACATCGAAAAAGCCACTGATGCGCCGGTATCGACTTTTTTCTCCAATGCATCTAATCCTCTTATTCCGCCTATAAACTCGATTCTATTGTCTGTCCTGGGATCCTTGATTCCCAATATGGGTTCTAAAAGGCTGTTTTGAAGCACCGATACATCCAGACTGCTAATAATGTCTTTTGGATCATAGATTCCTGCTCTGGCAGTCAGCTTATACCATTTGTGATCCAGATACATACCAAAAGTATGCTTCTTATCGGGCTTGTATTGGTATTTAGCCGGGAGTATTTCTATAACAAAGCTTTTGTTTAACTCCTCCAAAAAAGCTTCATTGCTATGGCCGTTCAAACCCCAAATAACCCTGTTATAGTCCATTATTCTTATATCTGTATCAGGGAACAATACCCCCAGGAAATAGTTGAATTCCTCATTTCCCGTATAACGAGGCTTTTCTTTTCTTTTCATCTCGGCGACCTTTACGGCAGCAGCTGCCCTGTGATGACCATCGGCAATATAAAGGCTGTCTATTTCGGCAAAACACGAAGCAAGCCTTTGAACGGTCAGCGGGTCTGCAACTGCCCAGACAGTATGCCTTACCTTGTCTTCAGACACAAAGTCATAAACAGGAGGGTTTTCTTCCATCCAGGCCTCAATAATTCTGCTTATTTCTTTTTTCCCTTTATATATAAGAAATATCGGTCCGGTGTTGGCACTGCAATATTTAATATGGTTGGTTCTGTCCAGTTCTTTGTCTATCCTTGTGTTTTCGTGTCTCCTTATAGTGCCGTTTACATAGTCATCTACAGACACGCAGCCTGTCAAACCGACCTGCACATGGCCATCCATTGTCTGTCTATATATATAGAGGCTCTCCTTTTGATCTTTCTGCAAAAAGCCTTTTTCTATCATTCCGCAAAGGTTTTCCCTTGCTTTTTCGTATACCTTCTTATCGTAAATATCTATAGATGGGTCAATATCAATTTCTGCCTTGTCTACATGCAGAAAGGAGTATGGATTATTCTTTGCCTCAATCCCTGCTTCTTCACTATTCATGACATCATAAGGAAGAGCCGCTATATGCGGGGCAAGCCCGGGCACTGGCCTTACAGCCCTGAATGCTCTGAACACTGCCATTTAACTCACTCCAATGCAAAAATCTGTAATTATGCTGACAATTTCTTCACCGGCTCTCATTTGTGCTTCCACAGTTGAGGCACCCAGATGCGGCGTCAGGGATACCTTGTCATGCTTGCACAAGGGATTATGCCTTGCAGGTTCCTCTCTAAAAACGTCCATTGCTGCTCCCGCCAGCTTATTTGAATCAAGAGCTTCTATTAAGGCTTCTTCATCCACAACTCCGCCTCTGGCACAATTGATAATATATGCTCCATCCTTCATTTTTGATATTTCTTCTCTTCCTATAACTGCCCTTTCTCCGCTATATGGAATATGAAGGGTAATGAAATCCGAAGTGCGCAGAAGACTGTCCATGGATACATATTGATATTCATCAAATCCTTTTACTGGGCCGGCTATGTCATTATAGACGACCTTCATTCCCAGAGCTTTTGCTAGTTTTGCCGTTTCCCTTCCAATACGCCCAAAACCGATCACCCCTATGGTCTTACCAAATATTTCAATTCCTTCATAGGCCTTCTTGTTCCACTTTCCCTGTCTCATAGTTATATTTGAGTTATGAATAAATCTTGCCAGATTGAACATATGGCCTACCACCAGTTCCGCAACGGAAATACAGCTGGCATCGGGGGTATTCCTTACCATAATTCCTTTTGACTCAGCATAATCCTTATCAATATTGTCCATGCCCACCCCGCAGCGGACAATCAGTTTTAATTTTCCTGTCTCACAAGCAGCGTCTATTATGGGCTTTTCCACTTTTGTTGCAGAGCGGATCACCAATACATCAAATTCTTTAATAGTATTCTTCAATTCGTCTGGCTCAAAATGGTTTTCTATTACTTGCAATCCCATATCCTTCAGCTTATTAAGAGCGGTTTTTTCCATGCCATCGGCAATTAATATTCTAAACATGATCATATCTCCTTTCACTGCAGATCCAGTATGCTATCGATATTTTCAAGCAATCCTGATACATCATCTAATGTATAATCACCCATGTGGGATATTCTGAAGGTCCTGTCCTTTAGTTCCCCATAGCCGTTTGATATCTGGAATCCTCTTTTTCCTAATTCCATGTTCAGCAAGGATACATCAATATCTCTGGTATTTTTTATGGTTGTCAGCGTATTTGACAAATTGCCTGCCTTGGGGAATAGCGCAAAGTGCTTTCTTGCCCATAGCCTCACATATTCAGCCATAGCCAGATGTCGGGCAAATCTGTTATCCAGCCCTTCCTCCAGAATCTTGCCCAGTTGATAATCCATGGCATACATAATCGATAAAGCGGGGGTTGATGGATATTGGAATTTTTTGCTCCGGGCATATTCATACAGCTCCAGCAAATCAAAATACAACCCTCTGAACCTGACCTGCCTGGCAGCATCTACCGCCTTTTGGGACATAGACGCTGCGGCCATTCCCGGAGGCAGTCCCAGACATTTTTGGGTAGATGTGATGCATATATCAACTCCCAGTTTATCTACCTCAATTTTTGTTCCACCCATAGAGCTTACAGCATCGAGGCACCAAATGATCTCCGGGTATTTTTTCATTACCTCTGCAATCTCTTCTACAGGATTCATCACTCCTGTAGAGGTTTCGTTATGAGTCACTGTTAAAAGGTCATATTTTCCTGTTGCAAGTATTTTGTCAATCGCTTCGGGTTTTGTTGCATCCCCCGGCTCAACAGGAAATATATCTGCAGGCACATTATTTGATATGGCCATTTTGTACCAGCGTTCACCGAAGGCTCCTACAGAGAATACCGCTGCTCTTTTTCCCGTACAGGACCTTATGGCTCCTTCCATAAGCCCGGACCCTGAAGAGGTAGATAGAAGCATTTGGCATTTTGTATAAAAGACTTTTTGCAGTTTTTCACTGATGCTTTGCTGAAGAGCCGATGCTTCTTGAGAGCGATGGCCCATCAAAGGTTTTGTCATCTGCATCATAACATCTTCATTTACATCTATGGGTCCTGGGATAAATAGTTTTTTCTCCATAATATATTCCTCCTTATGTAGAGCCAAGGCAGCCTTAGCCATATTTGACGCATTTAAAAATAAAGTCTTTCGTCCCCAAAAAGGGACGAAAGACTTGCTTCCGCGTTGCCACCCAAATTGATCCTGATCAACATTACAAAGGCGATTTTACTGTATTTGCAGCCCATGCACCTTTTCCGAAGAAAATTACGGTGCGTGCACTTAAATAAAAAAGCCTTCCATCCCCGAAGGGACGAAAGACTTGCTTCCGCGTTGCCACCCAAATTGATCAAATGATCCTCTTTTTGCAGTATAACGGCTGCCTCCGTTTTGCTCTTCGCAATCCCTCCGGGGAGGACAAGATAAAACCTAAGCCCGGCTTTCACCAGCCGCCGGTT
Source organism: uncultured Clostridiaceae bacterium (assembly GCA_964447145.1). Classification (GTDB taxonomy): domain Bacteria; phylum Bacillota; class Clostridia; order Lutisporales; family Lutisporaceae; genus BRH-c25. Next base: position 4,231 of record CAYURW010000019.1, on the reverse strand, counting down.
CTCTGTACTCGGCCTTTATCATTTTCCCTGTCATAAGTTTCCCTATTTCGCATTATTATACCTCTAAATTTTTTATAATGCAATAGCAAAAAAATATTTTGTTTATAGGAGGATGTGAACTTCAATTGACATAACATTTTCCAATGAACTGAGTTATATATATAAATTTGAATCATATATTAATAAATAGGGGGTGTGTGCTCATGAGGAGGAGGTTTGGTCATAAGAGCGGCAACAGGAAGAAGGCATTTACGGTTTTGATGATATTGGTCATAATGCTTATATATTTTTACTACTTACTGGAGAAAAACATAAAGCCCACACTGCTTGCCATGTCTGAAATAGACGCAAGGCTCATAGCCACACAGGCTATTAATGAAGCTGTCAGTAAAAGAATCAGCAGCAATTCATTTAACAATCTGATAGATTTCAGAACGGATAACAATGGTAAAATATCGATCATACAGGCAAACACTGTACAAATGACCAGGCTGGCAGCTGAAACAACAATGGAAGTGCAAAATAAAATAAGAGAAATAGGGTCTTCTAACATAAAAATACCCATATCCAACATAATAGGCAGTCAGGTATTTGCAAATGTCGGGCCTAAAATAAACGTGAACATAAAACCGGCAGGTACAGTTACTGTAGACTACTATACTGATTTTAAGGAGGCAGGTATAAATCAGACAAGGTTAAAAATATATCTTGTTGTCAAGACAGATGTGCAGGTAATAGTTCCGCTGGTAAACAATAAAGTGGATGTTACGACTCAAATTCCGGTTTCTGAAACAATTATTGTAGGCGATGTTCCAAAATGGGAAAATGCATAGGACCTTATTGGTTAAATTGTATGAAGGATACCCTCCAACGTTTACTTGGCAGTAACGTATAGGTCTGCCTAATTGTAATAAGTGTATGCAATTGCTATACTTATTATGGGTGATAATATGAGCAGGCTGATTTTCCTGGTTGATATGAATGCCTTTTTTATTAGCTGTGAAACGGCAAGAGATCCGTCCCTAAAGGGAAAACCTGCGGCTGTGGCCGGGGATCCCCAAAGGCGTTCCGGGATAATACTTGCCGCCAATTATGAGGCAAGGAAATACAATATTAAAACGACAATGCTTCTCCATGAAGCAAAAAGACTATGCCCAGGGCTTATAACAATTGCCCCTGATCACAAACTATATGAGAAAAACTCAAGAGCAGTCATGGAAATACTCATGGGGTATACCCCTCTGATACAACAGAACAGTATAGATGAGGCATGGATGGATCTTACCGGCTGCGATAAGCTTTTCGGGTGTCCCTTGGACATTGCCGGGAATATTATGGATACCATTTCAACGAAACTGGACCTTAACTGCTCAATAGGCATCTCGGGAAATAAGTTCCTTGCAAAAATGGCATCCGAGATGAAGAAGCCCCAGGGCATAACAGAGCTTTATGCCAAAGACATAGAGAAAAAGCTCTGGCCATTGCCCATAAGAAAGATGTATGGAATAGGAAAGCAGACAGAGCAAAAGCTTAAGGATTATGCCATATATAAAATTGGCGATATTGCAAATTGCAGTCCGGAATTTCTCAGATGTAAATTCGGAAAATATGGAGAAGAATTGCATCGCCTTGCAAATGGGATAGACAATTCTCCGGTAAAACAAAATTCAGCTTACGACAGTAAATCTATAAGCCGATCTACCACATTGCCCTTTGACACAAATGATAGTGAATATATCAGAAATATACTGATGGGTTTGGCGGAAGAAGTAGGATATGAGGCCAGAAAACATGGATATAAGGGGAAAACTGTTACACTATCAATAAAATACGATGATTTTTCATCGATTACAAGACAGAGGTCAGTTACGCCGACATTTCTTACAAAGGAAATTTATGAAAACTCTCTAAAGCTTTACAAAGGTAACAGGAGCAAAAGCAAGTTAATACGGCTCATTGGCATAGGCCTTAGCAATTTTGAAGAGGGCAGAACCGAACAGCTTTCAATTTTCAGCCTGTTTGAAGGAGACGGGAATGTGCAAAAAGAAGAAAAAATTGAAAAAGCGATAGATAAAATTAGAGAAAGATATGGGGATAAAAAAATAATCAGAGGCTCAATGCTGAAAAACAATAAGAACTTGTAATTTACTAAAGAAAAGAAGGAGAAATTTCCTTCTTTCTTTTTATAGCTGTTTACTGGCGTATTCTATATAGCTTCAAAAAATGGGGGGGATGCCATGAAAACTGTCAAATACAAAGCAGTTTATATTCCGAAGGAGCCGGAGGACATGAAAAATGAATGCTGCGAGAAAGTATGTCTTTTTTTGATACAAAGATGTTATGGAGGTAGTGAGGGATTTGAAAGCCTTGATATATGTGAGAGTATCAACGGAGGAACAGGCTGCAAGGGGCTTTTCCATACAAGCACAAAGGACGGAAGGCATGAACAAGGCTGTTGAATTAGGCTGCAGCCATGAAAATATATACATATTCAGTGATGAGGGTATTTCGGGAGCTGTTTTAGAAAGGCCGCAGCTTATGGCTGCCCTTGATATATTAAGAAAAAAGCAGGTCAATATAGACTTCTTTATTTGCTATGACTCCAGCAGGCTGTCAAGAAATGCGGCTCACCAGCTAATAATAATTGATGAGATAAAGAGGTCCGGAACAAAGCTGATATTTATTGCAAACAACTATCAGGATGATGCAGAGGGTCGCTTTCAGCTCACAATAATGGCTGCTGTGGATGAATTTGAAAGGGCACGGTTGAGGCTCAGGACAGAAATGGGTAAAGTGGCAAAAGCTGCACAGCATAAGCTTACTCATAATCCAGGAATTTTCGGTTATGATTTTGATACAAAAACAGATATGCTCAACATTAATGAGGGACATGTCCAAACTCTGAAATTAATTTTTAGATCACTTATTAGTGAAAATAAGAGGCCTGTAGAAATTGCAGAGATGCTTAACAATTTGCAAATTCCAAGCCCCAGATTGAAGCAGTGGAGCAGGGTCACAGTAAGAAGAATACTATCTAATCCTTCTTATTTAGGTACATTATATATAAGAAAATATGATACTAGAGACTGTCATTTAAATAAATTCAAAAAAGAGCACGAAAAAATAAAAGTAAAAGTAAAACCCCGTAATGAATGGATACCTGTGCAGATACCACAGATAATTGATAAAGAAACGTGGGACAGGGCCCAAGAGATTCTAAAAAATCCAAAGCACACAAGCAGGGGAAAGAATAAAGAGGACTTTTTGCTGATTCCGTTTTTGAGGTGCGGGTTTTGCGGGAATATAATGAAAGGCAAAAAAGTAATAAAAATGGATTCTGCGTACCGCTATTATATATGCCCGGGAAGATATGCAAATCTAAAGGAAAGTAGATGCGATGCAAAATTAATAAATGCGAAGGATATAGAAAAAGCAGTTTGGGACTGCATATGTACAGATATATATGATTTTGTAAGAAATGAAGCAGATCTTAAAAAAATAATCAGTAGGTACATGTCTACCAAGGAGAATAAAATCGTGAATAGATTAATTGAAAAAGAAAAAGCTAATAATGAAAGAGAAAGAATTATGACAATGTTTCAAAAAGGCTACATTAATGAAGACGAGATGGGCAGAAAGCTGAAGAGCAACTCAGAAAAACAAAATAGAATAAACTTTGATAAAGTAATAGATGATGAGCAGGGTACGAGTTTTGTTAATAGATTAAAAGAAGACTGGGAGAATGGCACCCTTTTATTACTTATTGAAAAGGCATTAAATAATCTAGATATTAATGATATGAGGCATGTAATGAATTTAGCAGTATCAGAAATGACTATTGATGGCAACACAGTATTGGTCAGCAGGCTTTCGTGATTTGTTGCCCCGGAACAATGGTTGTAGGCGATGTTCCGGAAAGTTATATAAGGATACCTCAGAATAACATTCCCGGGCTGTTTAACACACAGGATCCCTTTGATGGGAAATAGCATATGACAAATTCCATTATCATGAACATTTGGGCATCGCAAAACATAGCGAATGTAAGAGATATTCACCGAAAATATAAGTAATTTGATGATAGAGCAATAAAATAATAAAATTTGACGTAATATCAAATTGAGTGCCTAAAAAATTTGTGATATTATTATTAAGCGTCGACGGTAAACAAGCCGGCGGCAGATGGCTGAAGAGGCAAATGGCCTTACAGGCCCGTTACTGCGGAGCCCAC
>CAYURW010000018.1:17380-31497 GCA_964447145.1 uncultured Clostridiaceae bacterium | reverse complement strand
AAATATGGGACTAACCACATGGAAGAATTCGCCGGAAGGGCGCATACTAAAGTCTGATGTTACTATTGCTAAGAATTATCTCGAAGAAAAGCAAATAAGACAACTGGAAAGAACGGTTGCTGGTTATTTTGATTACATAGAGGACCTTATTGAGAGAGAGAATACATTTACCATGGAGGAATTTTCAGAAAGCATCAATGTGTTTTTATCCTTCCGTAAGTATGAAATCCTTAAGGACAAAGGGAAAGTAACAAAATTAGCTGCCGATATTAAAGCAGAAGGCGAATATGCAGAATACAATAAAACTCAGAAAATTGTTTCTGATTTTGATCGGGAAGTGAAGCGACTCATGGAAGGCAGTGAAAAAAATGAGTAAGCTAGAAAAATTGATACAGGAGCTTTGCCCGGATGGGGTGGAGTATAAGGCATTAAAAGATATATCAATAATGGAAAGGGGTACTTCTATCACAAAAAAAGGTATTACCATCGGAGATATTCCGGTTATATCAGGAGGTAAAGAACCTGCGTATTATTGCGATAAATATAACAGAGACGGTGAAACAATAACAGTTGCTGGAAGTGGTGCTGGTGCTGGATATGTTCAATATTGGGATAAACCTATTTTTGTATGTGATGCTTTTTCTATAAAAGGTAAGGAATATATTTCCACAAGATATCTATATTATTATTTAGCTAACATTCAAGAATACATATACTCAACAAAAAAAGGTGGTGGAGTTCCACATGTTCATATATCAAGTATTGATATGGTAAAAGTCCCCCTTCCACCGCTGCCTGTGCAGCGTGAAATTGTACGTATACTGGATAATTTCACGGAGCTTACAGCAGAGCTTACAGCAGAGCTTACAGCAGAGCTTACAGCAAGAAGAAAGCAATATGAGTATTATAGGGATTTGCTGTTGAAGTTTGGGAATGAGGTGCCAATAGTTACCTTGAGTATGGTTACTACTATATCGAGAGGAGTTCGTGTAGTAAAAGGCCAGCTCACAAAAATTGGATCATTTCCAGTTTTCCAGAACAGTATGACCCCTTTAGGTTACTATGAAAAAAGTAATCACCCCCAAAATACTGTTTTCGTTATCAGTGCAGGTGCAGCAGGTGAAATTGGATACAGTAAAGTAGATTTTTGGGCGGCAGATGATTGCTTCTGTTTAACCTGCTCAGACTGTTTACAAAGCAGATTTCTATATTATGCATTACTATGTAAAAAGGATTACCTTTTATCAAGGGTAAGAAGAGCAAGTGTACCACGATTGGCTCGTTCGACTGTTGAAGATCTACAAATTCCCCTCCCATCCCTCGAAGAGCAAGCCCGTATCGTTTCCATACTCGACCGCTTTGATGCTCTTTGTAATGACCTGACAAACGGCCTACCTGCTGAAATTGAAGCGCGACAAAAGCAATATGAGTATTATAGGGACGAGCTACTAACCTTTAAGGAGGTAAAGGCATGAGCACCTACAATATAGTTGCCAGCACTGATGAAGCAACGGTTGTCGCCGAATATATTGCAGAATATAGTGTCCGGCCTGAGAAGTACCAAAGTGAAGCGGAGCTTGAGAGTGAGTTTATCCGCTTGCTGACCTCACAAGGGTATGAGTATCTGACAATACATAATGAGGCTGCATTGATAGCAAACCTACGCAGGCAGCTTGAGCTACTAAATGACTTCATCTTTACGGATGGCGAATGGGATAGATTTTTTACAGAATGCATTGCTAATACCAACGAGGGTATTGTAGAAAAGACTCGAAAGATTCAGGATGATCATATTCAGATATTGAAACGGGACAATGATACAACTAAGAACATCTATCTTTTGGATAAAAAGAATATCCATAACAACCGCCTGCAGGTTATAAACCAGTATGAGGAAGCGGGTGGCAAGCATGAAACGCGGTATGACGTGACGATTCTTGTAAACGGTTTGCCACTTATACATGTGGAGCTGAAGCGCCGTGGCGTTGCTATCCGCGAAGCCTTTAATCAGATTAACCGCTATCATCGGGACAGCTTTTGGGCGACATCGGGCTTATTTGAGTATGTACAGATTTTTGTGATATCCAACGGTACACATACTAAGTATTATAGCAATACTACCCGAAACTCACATATAAAAGAGCAGAGCAGCAGCCAGCGCCGAAAAAGTAAGAAAACCAGCAATAGTTTTGAATTCACCAGCTTTTGGGCTGATGCAAATAATAAGGTTATTCCCGATCTTGTGGACTTTACCAAGACTTTTTTTGCTAAGCATACACTGTTGAATGTGTTAATAAAATACTGTGTGTTCACATCCGAGGAATTGCTTCTCGTCATGCGCCCATATCAAATTGCAGCTACAGAGCGCCTATTATCCCGCATTATTATATCTACTAATTATAAAAGGACCGGAACAATAACAGCCGGAGGTTACATTTGGCATACAACCGGCTCCGGTAAAACCTTAACCAGCTTTAAGGCCGCCCAGCTTGCCTCAGGATTACCCTATATAGACAAGGTTTTATTCGTTGTCGATCGAAAAGATTTAGACTATCAGACTATGAGGGAATATGACCGTTTTGAAAAAGGTGCGGCAAACGGGAATACTTCTACAAGAATTCTTCAAAGGCAATTAGAAGATAGGAATGAAAAGGGAAGCCCTCATGTATATAACATTATTGTCACCACCATTCAAAAGTTAGATGTATTTATACGGAAGAACAAACAACATGATATTTATAAAAAGCATGTTGTACTAATTTTCGATGAGTGCCATCGTTCCCAGTTTGGAGACATGCATCAGGCAATTATCAAACATTTTAAAAACTACCATATCTTCGGCTTTACAGGTACGCCTATATTTGCCGAAAATGCAGGTGCTGGGAGTAATCCTTTACTCCGGACAACAGAGCAAGCCTTTGGCGAAAAGCTGCACACCTACACGATTGTAGACGCTATTAATGACGGAAATGTGCTGCCGTTCAGGATAGATTTTATCAATACCATCAAGATGCCGGACTACATTGATGATAAAAAGGTTTATAGCATTGACCGGGAAAAAGCATTGGCAGACCCTCAGAGAATCAGTGAAATAGTTGCATATGTTCTTGAACACTTTGACCAGAAAACTAAACGCAGCAGCTTCTATACTTTCTCTGCAAAATGGGAAGAAGCTGACGAGAAAGATCCAAAGAAGATGATTAAAAAACGGGAAACAAGACGCGTTGCCGGTTTCAACTCAATATTTGCGGCTGCTTCTATTCCAATGGCAATAAGGTACTATGCCGAGTTCAGAAAACAAATCATGGAGAAAATGCGCAACCTAACTATAGCAACTATCTTCAGCTTTAGTGCGAATGAAGAAGAACCGGATGGGCTGCTGCCTGATGAAGATTTCAACATTGAAAACCTTGATCAGAGCTCACGGGATTTTCTTGATGCAGCAATCAGGGACTACAATACGGCATTCAACACTAATTATGACACTTCTTCTGACAAGTTTCAGAATTACTATAAGGACCTCTCTCTTCGTGTAAAAAACCGGGAGGTTGACTTGTTGATTGTGGTTAATATGTTCTTGACAGGATTTGATGCAACGACCCTAAACACCCTATGGGTAGATAAAAACCTGAGGCAGCATGGGCTGATCCAGGCATTTTCCCGGACAAATCGTATTTTGAACAGTGTTAAAACCTTTGGTAATATCGTTTGTTTTCGCGATTTAAAAGAAGAAACAGACAGAGCTATTGCTCTTTTCGGGAACAAAGACGCAGGGGGTATTGTACTGCTTAAAACATATGAGGAATATTATAACGGCTATGATGAAAAAGGCGAGTACAAACCGGGATATGAAGAGTTAATAACCAATCTTACTTCACAGTATCCTCTTGGACAACCTATTATCGGGGAGGAGGCACAAAAGGGCTTTATACGGCTATATGGAGCTATTCTAAGGCTTAGAAATATACTGACTTCTTTTGATGACTTTGAAGGAAATGAAATCTTATCTGAAAGGGATTTCCAAGACTATCAAAGTACATATATTGACCTTTACCAGGATTATAAAAAGCGTGCTGAAGGAGATAAGGAAGCCATCAACGATGATATTATTTTTGAGATTGAGCTCATAAGGCAGATTGAGGTAAATATCGACTATATTCTGATGCTCGTAGCTAAGTATCAGGAATCCAACTGTAAAGACAAGACAATCCTTACGACTATCGATAAAGCTATCAGTTCAAGTATTGAGCTGCGCAGCAAAAAAGAGCTTATTGAACATTTCATAGAGCAGGTTAATATATCGACAAAGGTTGATGAGGATTGGCGTAAATTCTTAAATGAGCGCAGAGAAGTGGATATTACAGCCATTATCGAAGAAGAAAAATTAAAGCCGGAAGAAACACGGCGGTTTATGGACAATGCCTTCCGCGATGGCTCGCTGAAAACAACAGGCACAGCAATAGATAGAATCATGCCGCCTGTTTCACGCTTTGGTGGTGGGGGAAGAACAGCAAGGAAGCAGGGGATTATTGAAAAACTTCTCAACTTTTTTGAAAAATACTTTGGGCTCATATAAATATGATCTTATGATAATAAAAGGAAAGTAGATATCTAATTGTGCAGTTTGCTTTTAAAGCAAATGTAGAATTATAGATAAATATGTAACATTTTCTGAGTTTTCTATTGATTATTTTTAACTATACTGTATAATGTAGATAGGCAGTATTAATGCCACAATATATATTATGATATCAGCCTCTTACGAAATCATCTGGGCACCTGCCCACTTGATTATCAATGAGAGTTCTAAAAATACGAAAGTATTATTTCATTCATTATGAGCTTTTACTAGCTCAGCGGTGACAAAAAACAAATTATTCGGGCACAATTGTGCCCCTAAAAAGGAAACATCAAAGATTTATTTTTGGTGTTTTTATTTTTTTTTGTTAATACTATTTTTTTCGTTAGGAGGTGATATTGTGTTTGAGAAGTATGCAGATGTAGTAGGGGTAGAACAGATGTGCGAGATGTTGGATATATGTAAGACGCAGGCATACATATTGCTCAGAGAGGGTTTGGTTAAGTCAAAAAGAATCGGGCGTATTTACAAAATACCCAAATTATATATTGTTCAGTACCTCGAATCAGACTATAATTGATTTGATAGAAGGTGCGGAAGGAGGTAGGATGAACGGGAGTCTTCAGAAGAAGGGTTCTGTGTACTATGTTGTTTATCGTGAAAGTAATGGAAAGCAGAAATGGATAAGTACAAAGTGTAAGGAAAAGTCAAAAGCCAAGAAGGTTTTGAATGAAATAATGTATGAGATTGAACACGATACATATATACAAGAGTCAAACGAAGCCTTCTCGGATTTCATTAGAAACTATTTTACCAATAATGTTGTACATGATGTTGAAGCAACGACTTTTGATGGATATATAAATATAATTGACAATCATTTAGTACCGTACTTTTCTGATAAGAAAACCAGATTACAGGACATTAAAGTAATATCGCTACAGGAATATTTTGATTATAAGTATAACATCGGGCTATCTCCTCAAACATTAAAGCGCCATCGGTCTATACTAAATAGTGCGTTAGAATATGCAGTAGATATGGAGCTTATAAGGAAGAATCCTATTAATAAGGTGAAATATCATAGGCAAAAGTACAGGGAACAGAATTGTTATGACATCAATGAAGTAAACTTGCTGCTCGATGTAGTCGCCGAGGATGTAATTGCAGCAGCAGTATTTCTAGCTGTAGTATATGGATTGCGCCGCAGTGAATTACTTGGGTTGAGGTGGTGTGATATTGATTTCGAAAAACACTTAATAAACATAACAAATGTTAGAACAAAGGTATCTCGAAATATAGAAAAGCAGCCTAAATCAGAGTATTCCAAAAAGCAGTTTCATATGGTCAGTGATGTAGAAAAGTATTTGCTGCTACTAAAGAATAAGCAAAAAAAGGATGCAGAGTTGTTTGGCAATTGTTATAATGATAATGGTTATGTTATCAAGTATGATAACGGTAATCCAGTGAGTATTCCAACATTGAATTATAGATTCAAAAGGGTACTTGAAGTAAATGGATTACGACATATTAGATTACATGATCTTAGACACACAGTAGCAACGCTTATGCTTCAGGAAAAGATTGATGTCAAAGTGGTTCAAGACTGGATGAGACACTCAAGTACCAAGACACTGATGGGGATATATGCACACATAAGTCCGGATAAAAGCAATAGTATGAATTCGGAAATTGAACAACACTACGTTTCTAACATCGATAGCTCTCGTGTTAGAAAAGTGTTAGAAAAACAGGGAAAACAAGAAGAAAATAAAAAAACAAGGGCTTGAAAACATAGTAATTTCAATGTTATTATGTAAGGGTTGATAGAACATAGTCAGTTCGAGACCATTTTGATGGTGGTTAATTAAGTAAGATTACCTTTCATCATCTAAAAGTATTAATCTGTTGAAAATACTATATTATATACAGTTTCTTAATAGATATTCTACAGAAAGTGTTGAGTAGCAGATGTTGCAAAAAAAGTTAATCCGTTGGAAATGGTGTGGGAAGTTTTTGTTTCCCACACATATTTTTTTGCAAATGGCAACCTGTTTTTCCATAATATGCTACAATATATGTATGATACTACGAAGATTGATAAGAAAGGAATTGTCTGTATGGCCTTTTTCAAAAAGCGTGTAAGTGTTGAAGAAGCAGTAGATGCTATGAATCAAGCGATAATTGATGACATCCGAGATACCTGGAAAGGTTTTTATTCTAGCTTGCGAGTAAGACATGAAAATTTCATAATAGATGATGAAGACTATGCAGAATATGAGATATTTCTTGCTTGTACAGCTCTTGAACTACAATCTATACATAATATTTTTCCTAAGAGTATTGCAGATAGAATATATAGAATTGTATTTGATACAGTAAACACCGAAGAAAATGGGGAATATGCAATCAATAAATTGCTTAATTATGAGAAAAATTTTAAGAAGGCGATAATTGAAGTTGACAATCCCCTAACCCCTATAACTGGAATATTAGTCCAGAGCATTTTAGGGGAAAGAATAAAAGATTTCCGAATGAACAACAGTGATTATATTAGCCCTTTATTGATTATTGAGGTTATGACTTATTTAACCCAAATGGTAGGCAGATGGAAAAAGATAAGTAATGTGTATAAAATAGTATAGTATTTTATACATATAATTAACTCTTGTCCAGGACTACATTAAAGGGGGAGTAATAATGAGTAATATTATAGATTACCTGATTCAGCATCCTGAGGTAGTTTGGTCAGGGGTAGGTTTATTTATATTATCAGGAGCAGTTGGACTATTTAGATTTTTAAAAAAGAGATTTGACCAACACTATAAGATTATTAGAATCAATGAATATGTCGATATCGAACAACTGAAAAAGGATTTAACATATGATAATGGTATATATATTAAGAGTGGTACCACTGAGAAATTCTGTTCATTGTGTTTGGATTCTAACAAACAGTTAATCCATCTTACAGAAAAGAAAACCTCAAATGGAAGAATCTTTGAATGCTATCATTGCGGCAAAATATTTTTAGGTGCTGATTATGACCCTAATAAGGGTAAATCGGATAGTGGATTTATGACATGGTAAGAACTTAATTGAAAGGAGTGCTTTATTTGTGGACTGTACAAAGGGTGGCCAAAGAACGAGCAGAATACATAATTGAGCCGATTGTTCCTACCCCAGATAAAGAAAAATATATGTACGAAATTAAAAATATGACTGAGACCACAGGAATAACTGATGATAGGTTAAAGCAATATATCTTTAACCTTAATTTAGATGATAAGGAAACCGCATTTTTATTAGATTATGCTGATGTACCAACAGATAATCCACTTCAAAGTATATTGCGTGTAATTTTAGGGCTTATCCTTGCTTACTATTGCTTACCTGTGAGTGTTCCATATTTTATACTAAGAAGCACTACAGGTTTTAGATTTGAGTATAAGAAAAAAGGTGCTGTGCCTCTCTCAGAGCTATTTGTTCTTGTTCTACTTTGTTCAATTTTTTCAACATTATTCTATATATTTTTTTACCCGCTTTTTAGCTCAAATGGAGAGATTTAAAAGAGATTGTTTTTATGGGAAAAATATACTTAAATGCCCATATGCTCAAAGCTAAAGTATTAATTTGTATTTTGATATCAAGTCGGGGAGGAATTTGTATTGCAAAGAGACTAATACTGTCATAGTTAGTACTTCAGCTGTATATACGGATTCCAAATCAGCTGGTCCTTTAAGATGTGCAAACATTTTTGGCTTATAGCCTGTAACCAATTTCCTTCTTGTGAATAATCATATATTTTTACAAAAATTATAAACACTTGGAAAAGTGTTGGGGATTTTTATGTTCCCAATACTTCTGTTTAATGAAGTAAAACAACAGATTTTGCGAAATTGAGTTATTTATTAGTAATAAGTGCATATAGTAAAATGCAAGGAAACTCTTGCAAGGCATTTCTATATACCTGATTTGATTGATTTTGCTGTAAATAAGCCCCGCCGGGGCTTATTTGCATTTTGGGGTACTTTTTTTGTTCGGAATTGACCATTAATCATTATAATTCTATGAGAATTGTATATAGTAAAACAAATCATAAGAAAGGATATAAACTGCTATATTAATTAACTAGGTAGGAAATCAGGAGTTATCAAAAATCGGCAAGGGGATGATTATCTAGGTGAAACTTAGATGTAGAGGGTCTACACACTTAGAAAGAATACAGTGTATTTCATAGCTACTGAAAATTCCTCTATTAACGTGTTGTAGGCTACACGTAAGATAAGCCTAAGAAGTCCATGCTACGCTTTGTAGCACTTGCTATTATGCAGGAGGGCTTGCCCTCGTACATTCTAAAGAATGTACATCCCGAAGGGATTGTGGGGCATACAATTACTCAGCATTGTACAGCAAATTGAATATGCATTATGTCTGTTTCCATATTTTTTTACGAAAGGAAAAGGATATGGAAACAGACAGGTAATAACCCAAGCAAAGATTGTGAAATAGCCAATCGACTATGATGTGATACTAGAAAAGAGGCGGAAATGCAGTATCGAAGCATGGTTATGCAATAGCTCATATTCTGTTTAAAAGTAATGAAAAGGAGGTATTTAAATTGAATAGAGCAGAAAATATATTCAATAATCTGAAGGCTCAGATAGACAAAATCAGTAAGCATAACAATCAAGGAAGCTACAAAACTAGAGAAAGATATGCAGAATCGGTTGGTCGGTTTTGCAAATTCATTGCTAAGGAATTTGGCACACAGAAGTTTATCAACATCCAGGACAAGCATGTGGATGCATATATTAACAATATGCAAGATAGAGAACTGTCATCTTCTCACATAAAAGCTGAACTTTCAGCTATTCGGTTCTATCATGACAAAGCTAATGGTAAGTACAAATTAGGTGAGTTTAATACTGGGACAAGGAGGTTTGGAGGAGTACCCAGAGCTTGGACTCAGCAGGAATTTAAGAGCTTTAATGACTTATGCAACAAGAGGGGAGCGACAAGGGTATCAAACATAGCATCCTTAGCAAAGAATGAAGGATTGCGACTTCATGAAGCTATTCGGCTAGATAGGGCTACAGTAGAAAGTGCATTGAATTTTGGAAGACTTCATGTTAAAGGCAAGGGAGGAAAGGAAAGAGATATACCCCTTTCACTTGAAAGCAGGGTAATGCTCTCTAATCTTATAGAAGGAAAAAGTAGAGGGCAAAAACTTTTTGTCGAACCTGGTGAAAAAACTCATCTTGTCATGAAACAAGTTCAAAACTACATCAACCGAAACAGAGAACACTATCAGGACTCATCCAGAAGTATGAACATCACTTTTCACGGCTTGAGACACGCATTTGCACAAAGTGAATATTGTAAGGCTATTGACAGAGGAGCAAGTGAGATAGAAGCGAGGTTGTATGTATCAAATCTTCTTGGCCATGAGCGTGATGATGTTACAAGAATATATCTGGCAATAGAATAATTGAGGGGAAGGAGAAAATTGAAGATATTAGATAGAAATTATATGCTAAATCCGGTCGGCTGCAGCCGACCGGATTTAGATAAGTGAAAACTGCTTAAAGGATTTGAATTGTCCATAAAATACGATAGTATTGAATTAGCCTAGGTAAATTACAGTTATAAAAAGCTAGTAGGTGTATATAATATAGAGTTCCAATATCCAGGAGGACCTCTGTCCATATTAGCTCTCCCTTTTTTGAGGACTATTGTTATAACAATAGTCCTTATTACTTTCATAATGCTGTAGTATAAGAAATTTATTATAAATAGAGAAAACCATACTATAATATATTGTTTCAATATAAATGGATGCTGAGGCAATATGTTAAAGGAGGTAATCTGTATGACGAAGACAGGAGATTTAGAAAGAGGCACATTAATTTTGGTAGAGGATAGAAATATAAAAGAGCATTTCTGCTATGAAAAGGAGTATTGGCTATTAGGAGAATATGAATATACTGAGAATGGTGTCTTTTTTACCAACGAGAATGATGCAGAGATATATAAAACAGTGAAGGAAATAAAAAGTAATGCAGGAGGAAGAATGTTCATAGATAGGCTTAATTCAATATTTGTGAAGTTAGAAGAACTGATTGGAGCCTAAACCCTAATTTAGAAAGGATAAGCTATTATATGAGGTGATTAATTGAAAAACATAAAAGTTCAAATTATAAACATGATTGGAGATATAGCTTGCTGTGTAGTTGGATTCATTTTGGCATATATAGTCTCTATTGTTGTTAGGTAAGTAAT
Organism: uncultured Clostridiaceae bacterium; assembly: GCA_964447145.1. Classification (GTDB taxonomy): domain Bacteria; phylum Bacillota; class Clostridia; order Lutisporales; family Lutisporaceae; genus BRH-c25. The sequence goes on along the minus strand of CAYURW010000018.1, from coordinate 20,636 downwards.
TATATAGTAAAACTATGATTATTTTCATTCAAAGCAATAAAGCAGACCGGCGCAGCCGATCTGCTTTATTGCTTTGGTAATATATGTCGTGAAAACTAATTTGCTTTTCAATAAAAAAAGACAGGTTAACAAGTTTTTTGGAATATATTTAAAGCTCGTATCTATAATAAAGAAAATAAAAAAGTCTTAGTTCCTGATAGTATCATCCCAAATACTATCAAGTATTGACGGTTACACTTACTAACCACCAAACAAGAGCGAATGCTCTAACTAAAACTTATTTCTATGTAATATATGCAAGAAATAGGTAATTATGCATTGTTTGCTATGTAAGTCGTTAACCGACAAGGTTAACGACTTTTATATTTCCTAGGGAAAGGATGGATGAAAAATGTGTTTAAAATCGAGCGTTGTGCTAAGAGCAAATGTGGTAACGAACCAGTGGTTAAAAAGCTCCACTATAAAAAGGCACGAGATGGTGGAATGTCTCGTAAAAATGCCAGATGGAGGTAACTTTCCATTGTATCGGTCGTTAAAGGATTACTAGCCCCGAAGGGCTTAGGTACTTAAATCTACTGAAAGCAGTTAGGGGCATTAATCCAGATAAAGGGTGACTTACCTGTCCTGTGTGCCATAAGGCATAGGGGGGATAGCGAGCGGATGGTTTCCGCACTGGGTAATAGCAGACCTGGACCAGTTTGACGAAAGTCATGGAGCTATGAAACAAAAAAGTTTCGGGATTTGATGATGAAACGGATAACCTGACTAAGCGGTATCTATAATCATATAATCCTCCTCTACAACAACATTTTAAAGTGTTGTTGTAGGGGGGGGGAGTGAGCCGTTGTCCTGCACGCAATATCTACAATCTATATTATCAAACTTAGTTAGAATAAGAAATGTTTATGGGTCATAGAAGTATAGGCAACGAGCGAACGAAGGGGAAGAACAAGCGTAAGGATAAAAAGCACAGAAAGATTCAAAAACAGTTAAGAAAGAAGTTGCAGATGCAACAAAAAAGGAGAAGTAATTTTCAAGTCTAAGAGAGCAGATGGAATGTATTAGTATAAATGAGACTGATGGATAAATATATAGTTTTACTTAGAAAACAAGGATAGCGGCAATGGGAAATTGCTGAAATCCTTAATACTTCTCAACCTACTGTATCGAAAGTACTTAATGGAAAGATGTTAAGGTCTGGTATGGAAATAGGTAAAAGGTATAAAGCACCATTAGTATAACAGGCTTTTGAAACTTAAGAATAGCATAGCTATACTATATTGATACCCAAAAACAACTGCGGCAATTGACGCAGTTGTTAATTGATTAAATAGATGATGTTCGTCTCTCAAATTCAGAAATGACCCTTTTATTTTTTATTAATATGTACATTACAATGAATATGTTTATCAAGGTAAAGGCCGCAAATATGCCAGTCAAAATTGAAGCTCCATAACTACCAGTCATGTCGTACTGACTTCTACCACAGATATAACCTATAAGGATAGCTAAAATTGGAACAAAATAACGAGTAATGTCTGATGGTAATACAAAACTTGCACCATTGACTACTAAAGTTAACATTACTGCAAGATATATCATACCGATATTCTTCTTTACTTTAGTTATATCCATAACAAATGGCATTTTCATAATGGTTCCTCCTCATATATCATTTATTTTATATTCCATTAATATATTATCATATTTATGAATATTTGTTAAAAGTTTGAATCTTGAGGACTATTTATAGCCCTTTTCAAACATTTAGTCAGAGGAGAACTACTTAACAATATAGAGTATGAAGATAATTATAAAGCAGATGAGGATTGCTAATGTCATATAAAGGGCCAATATAAGGTTTTTTATTATTGACAACATTTGTTTAAATGGTTCGACAGTATAGAACCGATTTTCTATTTTCAAAGTGTTGACAGGAGAATATAATGATAAAAACGGAAAGGAAGTGATATTTATGGACGGACGGTTCTGACGTTCTAGAAAGGGTGATAAAATGTTCAAAGACTATAAAGACATAGTAAGCGTACAAGAATTATGCGAAATGCTTGATATATGTAAAACTAGAGCCTACGCAATGCTAAGAGATAACTGCTTTAAATACCGAAAACTTGGAAGAATCTATAAGATACAAAAACAGTCTATAATTGACTATTTAAACCAGTAAAATTAAAAAGTATACAAAAGCTATACAACTTGGTAAAATGATACTTGATGATGGAAGGTATAGCATAAGAAAGGGGCTATGCCAATAATGACAGGATGTGTAAGAAAAAAGGGTAAATACTATCATGCGGTCATAGAAGTAGGGACAGATGAGCATGGTAGAAGGATGCAAAAGTCAATTTCGACAAAATGTGAGAAAAAGTCAGAAGCTAAAGTGTTCTTGCGAGAAATCCTTAATCAAATGGAGAGGAAGACGTTTATTGAACGTGTCAAGAAAACCTTTGCACAATTCGTAGTAGAGTATATAGAACGAATAGATGTGGAACAGACTACGTATGAAGGCTATATAAGTATTGTTAATAATCATATAGTCCCGTATTTCAACGAAAAGCAAACCCATCTGCAAGATATAGAAAGTAGTCACTTGCAAGAGTATATAGACTTAAAACTTAGAAATGGGTTGGCTTCTAGTACACTTAATAGACATTTATCAATTTTTAAATGTGCTTTAGACTATGCTGTGCAAAAAAAATTAATTTTAAAAAATCCTGCACTTGAAGTTGATATACCAAAACAGACGAAAAGAAATAAAAAAGCAAAGGATAAGAAAATATACAAACCAGAAGAGCTAAAAAGGTTGTGGACTGCATTAGAAGGAAATAAGATTTTTACTGCTGTTTATCTTGCGTCTATGCTTGGATTAAGACGAGGAGAAATATTGGGATTAAGATGGTCTGATATTGACTTTGAAAATGGAACGCTATCAATTCAAAATACTAGAACAAAGGTAGCGAAGGCAATCGAAAAAGGGCCAAAATCAGATTCAAGTATAAGAACATTTCCACTATCAGCGAAGGTATTAGAGCATCTCCAAATGCTTAAGGAGAAGCAAAAGGAAGACGAGAACTTTTACGGGAATACTTATAGAATTAATGACTACGTTGTCAAAGCACAAAACGGAAAACCCATTTCAACTGCAGGCTTAAACGAAAATTTCTCAAAGTTTCTTAATAAAAACGGATTTGAGCATATCAGACTTCATGACCTAAGACACAGTATTGCAACTATAATG
>CAYURW010000018.1:0-17370 GCA_964447145.1 uncultured Clostridiaceae bacterium | reverse complement strand
AAAACACAATATTAGTTTGGATGACATACAGAGCTACTTGGGTCACTCAAACCTTTCGACTACATTAATATACTTGCATGGCTCAAATTCGATAAAGACTGCGACAACAGAAAAAGTACAACAAATATTTGATAATTTAAATCCGTTGGAATAACTGTTGGAAATATAACTAATATAAGACTGAAACCCTTTGGAAACAAGGGGTTCAGAATATGACAAGTCAGTTCGAGACCATCCTGACTTAAAACAAAACTACGGAGGAATGAAAATGAATAATAACAAACACTTGGTGCATGCCGCTTTTATTGCAGCCGTATATGTGGTGCTTACTATAGCATTTGCGCCTCTAAGCTACGGACAGATACAGGTGCGATTTGCAGAGGCGCTGACCATTTTACCCTTCTTCACACCTGCTGCAATGCCGGGTCTTTTTATCGGCTGCATAGTAGCTAACTTCTTCGGCCCCAGTGGAATACTTGATATGGTTTTTGGGAGTGCTGCGACTCTTATTGCAGCATATCTTTCATACAAAATGCCGGCAAAATGGCTGGTTCCTCTGCCTCCGGTGGTGATAAACGGAATTGTAATCGGCTATTTGCTGAAATACTTGTATCAGCTGCCATTGTTTGCGACCATGGGATGGGTAGCATTGGGTGAGTTGATATCCTGCTACCTTATCGGGTACCCTCTGCTGCTTCTTCTTGAAAAGTACAAAGATAGAATATTCAATTAGTAAAGGAGCTTACCAGTGATGGTAAGCTTCCTAATTTTATAATGATAAATCTTTTTCATGATATATATAGGATGAAAAGCTTTATGCAGGGTTTTTTAAGTTCCGGAATGCCCGGTTATCATTGTACCAAAACCACGTACTCTGTATACCCTTCTTAATATTGTGGGCCGATTATACCCGCGACGCAAAATTAAATTAACAACTTTTACAAAATATATATATTATACTCGATTTAAATTCCATATTATGATAGAATTGGAAAGAAGATATTAAATATTTTGACAGCTTTTGTCGAAATATAAGCGTGGGTGTAAATACTTTTAACCAGTATCGGTTAAGCAAGCCGGGGGAATTTCAAATGCAGATCATTAATGAACAATATAAGGTTGTTGAAGAAAAAGACACGGATCTGTTCGGAACGACCTATATAGTGGAAGATATACATGAAGGCAACCTTCTTAAGCATTTGAGGACTATAAGCTTCCAAAAAGAGACCAAGGGCTTCATAGAATTTATGAAATATAATTTCTATGATTATTCTTCTTATTTTCATCCAAATCTAATTAAAATCTATTTTTTCAATAGAATAAATCTTATAGATTATAAGCAGGTCGCGATTAATCAGTTTTATTATGCCTATGATTATTTTGATAGTGTCAATGCCTTCGAGTATTGCAAGAAAAAAGACCTTGATTTGATTCTGGATTTGGCTGCGGAATTGTGTTCGGCGATTAAATTTTTGCATTTAAGAGGGTTTCTGCTTTGTGGGATTATGGAGGATGACCTAGGGGTCGTAAAGGAGGGAGATGAATATCATGTAAAGATATCATCACTTCCATACCCCAAAGGAATAAACAAAAAAGTAATACTGGACAAAAGAGACATGCGCTTCATGGCTCCTGAAACAGAGAATGACGGCGGTTTTTCATTTGCTTCGGATATATATACAATTGGTGCAATAATTTTTCATATGATCAACGGCTCTGAAAGTTACAATGAAAGGTCTAAAGGACAAAACAGCCATCCTTACCGAAGCATAATGGGAATAATAGAAAAATGCATGTCGGAGGAACCGGGAAAAAGATATCAAACTGTTGATGGTATTATTGGAGACATAAACAGCCGTTTCAAGAAAAGCTATAATATTGTCCAAAAGGAATACCTCCAGGCTATGCCCTATTATAGAATAAAACCACTAGGCAGGTATAGTCTTATTGAGAGGGTAATGAACGATGCGAAGGGATACTTTTTTGTTGAAAGAAGCAACAGAATTACCCTGGTATTGGGTTCAGAAGGAGCAGGGAAGGAGGATCTCCTTGTATCCATGTTAATAAAGGCAGAACATGAGGGCCTGAGACCAATCAAAATAATACTTAACGAGTCGGATTTTTGCAAATTCGGTTTTTTATCAATCTTAATAAGGGGAATAATAAGGTATGCAGATGATGATATAATAGACAAATACCTTAGCGGAATAAACAGTATATTGCCCCAGATATACAGATACGGTGCCGCAGCTTCAAGCGAGGGCCCTGTATATACCGAAGGAGGCAGTGAAACGGAGTATGTACAGAGGCTAAGTAATTTTATAAAAGAGGCCTCAAAAAAGCTTAACATTGTGTTCCTTATCAACAATATTGAGTGGATAGACAGGGATTCACTGGAATTGATGACAAAACTGCTTCATGATGAGTCTGATGTTAGAGTATATTTTATTGCGTTTATGGACAAAAAGGCATATTTGAATAATGACGAGACTAAGGAATATTGTAACAAGTTCAGGGAAATGGGTATTTTGGACACTGTTACCCTTAGAAATTTCAGCCTTGAGGATACGGCGGAATACATCAGGCTGATTCTGGGTATGGATCATGCTCCTCGTGGATTTGCCAGAGCAATTTATGAAAAAACCAAGGGCAGCCCCGAAAAAATCTATAATATACTGTATATGTATTTTTCCAACAATAGTTTATATGTAAATGACAAAGGCCGTTGGGCATTTGATAAAATTGATGCGGATCTATTAAACCCACCTCGTGCCAATGACATGGATACACTAAACAACGTTTACGGGCTTAATTCTGACTACAATGATATATTGAGGGCAATATCAATTTTTAACTCTGCCATATCCTCTGATGTAATAGAAAACTTTGTAGAAGTCAAAGGAGAGAAATTAATAGGCTATCTGAACTATCTTTCCTATCTGAATATCACAATAGTAAAGCCGGATTATTTGGGTTTTTCTTTCGGTTTTGCCTCTTTAGATTTGAAAAAATCAATATACGAGAGCATACCGACGGAGTTGAGACGGAAATATCACGAAAAGGCCTCCTATGTACTAAAGAACATAATTAGAGACGAAAAAAGAGATAATTTGGACGAGTTGATACACCAAATGATAGGGGCCAATTGGCACCATGAGGTTAGGGAATACATTCTTGATTCAGCCAGGTATATGATAGAGAACAATTCGTTAAAACAGGCGGTGCAGTTTCTTGAGCATGTTCATAGCTTGTTGGCAGAGGAAGGTGTTTATGAAGAGGAGGTATTGATCTGCAATAAATTGGCTGAGCTGTATGAACGAGTGGGTGAATACCTGAAAGCTGATTTTTATTGTGGTGTTGTTGAAAAAATCGCTGTAGATACAGGGAATACCAATTTACTTATAGATATATATATCAATAAGTATTCTTTGATGTACAAGCTTAATGATAAAAAGGCTTCATTCAAGTATCTTGTCCTATCGAAAAACCTTCTCAGGAGATCAGACTATAAAGAAGGCATGTGCGAGCATATTATCGCAATAAACAGGATGATGCTCCATAAAAGGAAATTCGGCAGCTATATCAAAATCATAGAGAAAGCCTTGAAACAAACGGATAAGGATCAGTACAAGTTTTTTTACGGAAGGCTTCTGGGTATTTGCGGGAGGTTTAAGGCCTATAAGGGACGGTATAAAGAAGGAATTTCGGAATTGACAGAAAGCATACATATTCTGGAGGAGATGGGCAGCTATAGGAAGATGCTGTATCCATTGAATTCTATGGGAGAAATATATTATTACAATTTTAACGAAGTGCTAAAGGCGAAGGAATACTTTGAAAAATGCCTTTCAATAAGCCGAAAGGTGGGGGATGCATACTATATAGGTATTAGCTATAATAACCTTGCAGGGATATATATGATAGCAGACAACAACTTCAAAGCTCTCCGATTTTATCAAAACTCCCTCAAGAATATTGCTTTGACAAAAGACAAGCATATGAAATCCAGGATATATCTGAACACTATCCTGGCGAATACTAAGATAGGGGACTATATTAAAGCCCAGATAACACAGAATGAAATGAAAGAAGAAATTTTGGATTATAAATACTCCGTAGATTTGATGAATTTAATCTACCAGATTAGGTCAGAGTCCTACTATGCCTTAGGGGATTACGAAAAGGCAATCCAATTTGCACAGAAAACCATGTACATATGTACAACCTGGGGAATACCGGAGAATGTCGAAGTATATTTTGTAAAGCTGCTATCGGAAATACAGAAAAGCGGGATTCTTGACTATGAAAAAGACAGCTCATTCATTAACAAGGTATTCAAGGAGAACTCATACAAATTGGGACGTATTGCCTGCGTGAGGCTTGCTGAAATATACATAGAAAAAGGCAGGAAGGAGCAGGGCGCCGGGTTCCTGAACAGGGGCCTCAGCTATGCTTCAAAAATCGACACCGATATTCTCAGGCTCAGATATGATTATGTAGGAGCCCTGATAAAGGAAGGGCCCGAGAGGCTGGAAAGTCTTACAAAGCTGACAGGGCTTATAGAAACGACAGAGAATAATGAAATAGGCTGGAAGATATATAAGGCAATAGCACTGGAGTATACGGAGCGGGGGGACCACAGAGAGGCCTTGAAGTATCTTATCACATCTCTGAGCTATCTTAGGAAGCTTGTGCATAATGTGCCTGATGAATACAAAATAGAGTTCATAAACTCCCACGGCAGGAACTCAATAAAAGAAAGCCTGAGACAGACAGCGAAGCTTTTGGCCCCGGGCAGTCCCGGAGCGGAGAGCAAGGGAGAGGGCGAATACGAGGAAAGCACAAGCCTGAATGAAATGGACAAATATTTTGACTATACGGAATACAGAAATATATACAGACAAAACGGAGCCGAGGAAGTGTCGGCGGCCATAAGCATGGAAGCAAACACCCGGGTGGGATTTTTGGAAAGAATACAGGAACTGCTGAACAGGTTCAGTGATGATGAAAGGTTTAACCTGAAGCAAATAATAGATCTGCTTGCGGATATGACCCAGGCAAAAAATGCTTTTATAGCTGTTTTGCAAGAGGATGAAAGCCTTAAGGTGATAGCCTCGTATAGAAGGTATAGTGAAATACCCTTTTATAAATATGTAGTAGAGCAGGTAAAACAAAAAAAGGAAAGCATAATAGTAAGCGATGTCTTCGAATATAATGCAAGAAAGGGAGATATACTGATCCCTAATAATATAACGGCGGTATTCTGTATACCGATAATGCTGCCGAAGGAGTCAGAGGGTATAGAGGCGGAACAGGGGGGAGAGAGGAGAAAGCACCAGGATCAAGGAAATAATACAATAGCAGGCTATATATATCTTGATACCGACAGCATAATAAACAACTTTACCCTTGAGAGCAGCTGTTTTTGCATTACAGCATCAAAGATAGCCTATGTATTGACGGACAACTATAATATGAAGGCAATGTCGACCATAGACAAGCTAACAAAGCTGTATACGAGGAAGTACTTTGAGACCAAGCTGTCAAATGAGCTTGGGCATGTAGAAAGGGAAGGCGGGCAATTCTCCATAATAATGGCGGACATAGACAAGTTCAAGAGTGTGAACGACCGCTTCGGGCATCAGAAGGGGGATGAAGTGCTTCAGGGCATAAGCAGCATAATAATGAACAATGTAAGAAAAGGAGACCTATGCGGAAGGTACGGAGGGGAAGAAATAATAATGCTCCTTCCCGGAACGGATTCCAAGGGAGCATATAAAGTGGCTGAAAAGATAAGAAAGAAGGTAGAGAATTCAAAGCTTATGGGGCTGAACATACCACTTACGATAAGCCTTGGAATATCCTCCTATCCGGAGCACGGCACCTGGGCAAAGGACCTTGTAGATAAAGCCGACCAGGCATTATATAATGTGAAGGAATCCGGAAGGAACGGAAGCAGGATATATGAACTTAATATGCCAAACAGCACAAACCGGATAGGCAGGCTTGAGGGGATAGTATCGGGGGATTTGGTAGAGGACCAGAGGAAGGCTAGGACACTGCTTGAAATACTGGAGCTTCAGCGGGATAATAATAAGACAATTGAAGAGAAGATGTTCAGTTTTTTGGGTAGAATAATAGAGGTATCGGAGGCACATACAGGGGGGATATTCCTCACAGAAGAAATGTCAAGGGGCAGAATTGGGATAAGCAGGAGAATAACAAGGAAGCGCCTTGCGGAGACAGAAATAGGAGAAGCCTCCCATAATGAGGATATAATAGAGAAGTGCATAAGCAGCAGAAGAGGAGAATACCAGATAGACTGGAGTAGCTATCCCGGAATAGACTCTCTGACCGGCATGCCCGATTGGCAATCTGTAATATCGATACCGATGATAGACAGGGGGAAACTGAAGGGAGTGGTATATCTTTCTGTATCCATAAAGGATAAAGAGTTTGACGCAGGGACTTATAATTATATTAAGATCCTGTCTGATATTATGTCTGCGGTACTTAGAAAGGGATAAATAATGGCTGTAATTGACCGCATAAGTGTGATAAAATATTATATAAATATCCTATATCCGGCTATATGCCTTTGTATCTGTCATCGGTTATACGGACAGGTTCATTGTGTCTGGGGGAATAAGAATTGCGACTTATTAATGCTAAATACAAAGTTATATCAATCAGTAATGAGGATCGCTATGGGAGTACTGTAGTTGTAGAGGACACCCAGAGGGGTCACTTGCTCAAAAAACTGAGAATAATCAACTATCAGAAGGAAACCCAGGAATTCATAGACTATATGAAGCTTAACATGTCTGAATATAGAAATCTGAATCATCCTAACCTGATGGATTTTTATTTTTTCAGCAGAGTAATTGACATAGATGCCAAGCCGGTGGTTGCTGACAAATATTATTACACCTATGAAAATTTCGAGGGAACAGGGCTTTTCGAATATATAAAAAATCAGGAATATGATACTCTATTGGACCTTTCGGTGCAGTTATGTTCCTTGGTGAAATACCTGCACATGAAGGGGTTTTTGCTTTGCAGCGTAAAGGCAAGCGAACTCTTTGCCATTCACCAGAAAGACAGGGCTATCTTAAAAGTGTCCAAGCTTCCCTATATAAGGGATACCGAAAGAACCGTGATGTTTGACAGAGAATATAATCATTTCATGTCCCCGGAGGTTTTTCAATTCGGAGATTATTCAAAAGCATCGGATATCTACCTTATTGGCGCTATAATGTTCTATATTTTTGATAAAAGTGATACTGAAGGTTTCAACTTCAAGGATGAGCTTGAGAGATTCGAAAATTCAGAGGACAATAGAATAGCACAGATAGCAGAAATAATAAAAAAGTGCACCACATTAAGGATCAGCGACAGATATGAATCAGTAGACGGAATAGTAAGCGATATTAATAAAAGATTAGGTTTAAGCTTCAACATAGCAGATAAAAAACTTTATCAAAGACTCCTTAGATATAATACAAGGCTGGTATCAAGAGAGCACCATATTGATAGAGTACTGGAGTCTGCAAAAGGATATCTTTATGAAAACAAACTTCAGCCAAGGGTCACAGTAATAAAAGGGCTTATGGGAACTGGAAGATCAGTATTTATCAAAGCGGCGAATTATCGTTTGGAACAGGAGGGCATTCCGGTAATTTTCAATTCCCTTAAGGAAGAGGCGGATTACAGTTTTTATTATATTGTGATGGTAATCAAAGAAATAATGAAGAATATAGAAAAGGAGATAGTTGATAAGTATATAAAAGACATATCCTATATTATTCCCGAGATAACAAATATGCCTTCCTCCTCTATATACAGCAGTGTGATAAGACAGGAGGACAAAGTAAGGCTTGTGTACAGGCTGGGCAATTTTATTCTGGAGGCATCTTCAGGGCGTTCTTTTGTCATGGCTATTGGAGGCTTTAATTATATTGATGAGGATTCCCTTTCAGTTCTGAACTATATTATCAGAAGCGAGGGCAAAGGCAGGATATATTTCCTGTTCGGGACAGGGACACAGGGCATAGAGGAAAATGCAAAGCTCAAGGATTTTTATGGTCCCTTGGAAGAAACAGGGTACATAGATTATATTGAACTTAGTAACCTCAATATAAAAGAGACGGAAGAATACATAAGGCTTTTGCTCGGAATGGATGAGCCAGTCCTCGATTTTGCTGCAAAGATCTATAAAGAGACAGAAGGTAACCCAAAGCTTATATATGAGATCATATACTTCCTATTCATGAACAATCTTATTTATGTAAATGAAGAAGGCGGCTGGGTCCTTAACAGAATTGACCTTAGCAGCATTAACCTTTCTTTTAACATAAGCGATTTGATTTTGAACAAGGTAAGCAAACTAAGCCCCTTGCAAAAAAAGATAGTAAGGACGGTTTCAATATTCAATACAGCCGTATCCCCCGATATACTGAAAGAAATGATTGATATAGATATGGACGAGCTTGAGACTCAGCTTTCAATACTGAATTCCAACAATATGCTGTCAAAAAAAGTGGATGATTGGGGGATATCCTTCGATTTTAGTTCAATTAACTTAAAAAAGTCTATTTATGAAAGAATTCCCGAAGAGATAAAACAAAAATCCCATTTGGCTGCATCATATATCCTTGAAGACAAATTCAGCAAAGAAAACAGAGAAAACAAGGATGAACTCATTTTTCATATGACAAAGTCAAAAAGATACAAAGAGGCCATTGAGCACCTTATGAAATCCGCAGAAAAGATGATTTCCAGCAATTTATTAAACCAGGGGATCCAATTCCTTCTGCAATCTTATGATATGTTTACTCCTGAAGATGTGAGCATTCAAAAAATGATTGTTTGCAGCAAGCTCGGGGAATTGTATGAACAAATCGGAGAATATGGCAAATCCATGCATTTTTATGGTATGTCTGAGATACCTGCAAGCAAAGTCAAAGACCTTAAAATGTTGATTGATATATATATTAAAAAAGCTTCTCTTTCGTACAAGGCAGGCAATAGAAAAGAAGCAATCAGATATGCAGTAAAAGCAAAAAGACTGCTAAAGGATATCTCTTACCCGAAGGGATTATGCGAGCTAATCATCAGTCTGAACCATATTATGTCCAATAAACGTAAATATAGCTCATACATAAAAATATTGGAAAATACAATGAATAACATTGATATTGAGAAGTATGAGCATTTTTATGCAAGGATAATGGTCATTTACGGTAAAATAATATGCAATAAGAATAGATTTGAAGAGGGCCTTTCATTGCTGTTGAAGGGTATGGAAATACTTGAAAGGCTGTCTGAGTACAAATATATACCCTTTGCTTTGAATGCAATAGGCGTTATTTATTCCGACTACTATAATGATATTCCCAAATCAAGAGAATATTTCGAGAGGTGCCTGGATGTTGGGCAGAAGGTAAATGATCTGACTGCCATAGAAAAAAGCTATAACAATATTGCGGAGCTTTACAGGATTGAGGATCTTTACGGCCCGGCTATTGAATATTATAACAAGGCGTTGGAGACCGTACGGATATCCCAGAATGTTATAGTAAAAATATTGATAAACATTAACCTGATTATTGCCAATACAGAGATGGGGGACTTCAAAAAAGCATATATGTATATGGGCACCTCCGAGGATATGCTTACTAATCTTAAGGATTCGTGGAATCTTCAGATGTTTTTATATCATCACAAGGCGGATTTCTACTATGCCTTAGGGGATTACGAAAAGGCAATCCAATTTGCACAGAAAACCATGTACATATGTACAACCTGGGGAATACCGGAGAATGTCGAAGTATATTTTGTAAAGCTGCTATCGGAAATACAGAAAAGCGGGATTCTTGACTATGAAAAAGACAGCTCATTCATTAACAAGGTATTCAAGGAGAACTCATACAAATTGGGACGTATTGCCTGCGTGAGGCTTGCTGAAATATACATAGAAAAAGGCAGGAAGGAGCAGGGCGCCGGGTTCCTGAACAGGGGCCTCAGCTATGCTTCAAAAATCGACACCGATATTCTCAGGCTCAGATATGATTATGTAGGAGCCCTGATAAAGGAAGGGCCCGAGAGGCTGGAAAGTCTTACAAAGCTGACAGGGCTTATAGAAACGACAGAGAATAATGAAATAGGCTGGAAGATATATAAGGCAATAGCACTGGAGTATACGGAGCGGGGGGACCACAGAGAGGCCTTGAAGTATCTTATCACATCTCTGAGCTATCTTAGGAAGCTTGTGCATAATGTGCCTGATGAATACAAAATAGAGTTCATAAACTCCCACGGCAGGAACTCAATAAAAGAAAGCCTGAGACAGACAGCGAAGCTTTTGGCCCCGGGCAGTCCCGGAGCGGAGAGCAAGGGAGAGGGCGAATACGAGGAAAGCACAAGCCTGAATGAAATGGACAAATATTTTGACTATACGGAATACAGAAATATATACAGACAAAACGGAGCCGAGGAAGTGTCGGCGGCCATAAGCATGGAAGCAAACACCCGGGTGGGATTTTTGGAAAGAATACAGGAACTGCTGAACAGGTTCAGTGATGATGAAAGGTTTAACCTGAAGCAAATAATAGATCTGCTTGCGGATATGACCCAGGCAAAAAATGCTTTTATAGCTGTTTTGCAAGAGGATGAAAGCCTTAAGGTGATAGCCTCGTATAGAAGGTATAGTGAAATACCCTTTTATAAATATGTAGTAGAGCAGGTAAAACAAAAAAAGGAAAGCATAATAGTAAGCGATGTCTTCGAATATAATGCAAGAAAGGGAGATATACTGATCCCTAATAATATAACGGCGGTATTCTGTATACCGATAATGCTGCCGAAGGAGTCAGAGGGTATAGAGGCGGAACAGGGGGGAGAGAGGAGAAAGCACCAGGATCAAGGAAATAATACAATAGCAGGCTATATATATCTTGATACCGACAGCATAATAAACAACTTTACCCTTGAGAGCAGCTGTTTTTGCATTACAGCATCAAAGATAGCCTATGTATTGACGGACAACTATAATATGAAGGCAATGTCGACCATAGACAAGCTAACAAAGCTGTATACGAGGAAGTACTTTGAGACCAAGCTGTCAAATGAGCTTGGGCATGTAGAAAGGGAAGGCGGGCAATTCTCCATAATAATGGCGGACATAGACAAGTTCAAGAGTGTGAACGACCGCTTCGGGCATCAGAAGGGGGATGAAGTGCTTCAGGGCATAAGCAGCATAATAATGAACAATGTAAGAAAAGGAGACCTATGCGGAAGGTACGGAGGGGAAGAAATAATAATGCTCCTTCCCGGAACGGATTCCAAGGGAGCATATAAAGTGGCTGAAAAGATAAGAAAGAAGGTAGAGAATTCAAAGCTTATGGGGCTGAACATACCACTTACGATAAGCCTTGGAATATCCTCCTATCCGGAGCACGGCACCTGGGCAAAGGACCTTGTAGATAAAGCCGACCAGGCATTATATAATGTGAAGGAATCCGGAAGGAACGGAAGCAGGATATATGAACTTAATATGCCAAACAGCACAAACCGGATAGGCAGGCTTGAGGGGATAGTATCGGGGGATTTGGTAGAGGACCAGAGGAAGGCTAGGACACTGCTTGAAATACTGGAGCTTCAGCGGGATAATAATAAGACAATTGAAGAGAAGATGTTCAGTTTTTTGGGTAGAATAATAGAGGTATCGGAGGCACATACAGGGGGGATATTCCTCACAGAAGAAATGTCAAGGGGCAGAATTGGGATAAGCAGGAGAATAACAAGGAAGCGCCTTGCGGAGACAGAAATAGGAGAAGCCTCCCATAATGAGGATATAATAGAGAAGTGCATAAGCAGCAGAAGAGGAGAATACCAGATAGACTGGAGTAGCTATCCCGGAATAGACTCTCTGACCGGCATGCCCGATTGGCAATCTGTAATATCGATACCGATGATAGACAGGGGGAAACTGAAGGGAGTGGTATATCTTTCTGTATCCATAAAGGATAAAGAGTTTGACGCAGGGACTTATAATTATATTAAGATCCTGTCTGATATTATGTCTGCGGCATTCTAAGCCGGATTTGATGCCCATACACTACAACCTTTGGCATATTCTATAAATAAAGGAAAACATTTCAGGATATCCTAAATATTATTAACTGATGTTTATCCTAAAATGTATCAGGAGGGGTTATTATGAAAAGGTCCGGCAAGATCAAGACCAAGGGATTGACGATGCTTCTGACCATTCTTATACTGACAATTGTGTTTTTTAGGAACATATCGGTATATCTTATTGATTATCAATGGTTCTTAGAGCTTGGTTATAAGGAAGTATTCTTCAAAAAGCTGGTTACGCAGCTGCAATTTTTTATTCCGTCTTTTACAGTTATTTTTTTATTGTTTTATTTGTACCTCAACTCAATCAATGCTCGTTTGACAATGCATAGCGGAGTAATTCCCACAAATGCCGAAAGAAAAGTGCGGGCAAGAATATCTCTTCTAGCCTCTGCCGGCTTGGCGTTTGTTCTTTCAGTAATGTTTGTATCCGACATATGGTATGATTTTTTGATTTTTATGAATAAATCTCTTTTCAATTTGGCCGATCCTATCTTTGGTAAGGACATTGGGTTTTTTATATTCTACCTTCCATTTCTAAATAAGCTTTATAGTTTTTTGTTGATACTGGTTTTAATTTTTGCAGCTGTTACTTTTGTATTCAACCTTTACAACGTTTTTATATCAAGACAGGGTGACAGGAATTTTGATAGCAATACCAGCTCGTATTATCCTGGGGGTATATACAAAAGGATATTTAGTGCAGCCTCAAAACAGTTTATTCTTTTAGGGGCGGTTTTTTTTCTTATCCTGGCTTTCGGTTTTTATCTTCAAACTTTTGCTCTCCTCTATTCCCCTAGGGGAGTCGCATATGGCGCCAGCTTTACGGATGTCAACATAACATTGCCCTCGTATTATGTATACATGGGTATTTGTATATTGACAGCTACACTTTTAACCTTTACAAGGAACAAAAAGAATATAAAGACAATTGCCTTGGGCCCTCTACTTTTGATCTCATCGATGGTCATTTCGGGGATAATAAACGGATTAGTGCAAAGTGTAATAGTAGCGCCGAACGAGATAGTAAAGGAAGAAAAATATTTGCAAAACAATATTAATTACACAAATTATGCATATAACCTTGATAAGGTGCAGGAAAGGGAATTTCCGGTGAATCAGGCTCTTACAAGAGAAGATATTGAGGAGAACAAAATCACAATAGACAATATTCCGATAAACGATTACAGGCCTGCAAAGGATATATACAATCAGATCCAAGGCCTTAAGAACTATTACCAGTTTAATGATATGGATATTGACAGGTATATTATAGATGGGGCGTATAGACATGTATTTATATCTGCAAGGGAGCTCCAGTCTGCAAATATTCCAAAACAGACAGATACCAAAGGAGCTTCATGGATAAACAAATATCTGAAATACACCCATGGATACGGTGTGGCAATGTCTCCCGTAAATGAAGTTACAGCATCGGGTCAACCCAGGTTGTTTATAAAGGATATGCCCTTGGTGTCTGATGTGAATATAAAAATTGATGTTCCGCAGGTTTATTTCGGGGAGCTCACAAGGGATTTTGTTATTGTCAAAACAAGGGAAAAGGAATTTGATTATCCTGCGACTAATGTTAATATGGAGACCGAATACGACGGAACAGGCGGCATAAGGCTAAATATGCTGAACCGGATATTTTTCGCAGTCAGGGAGGGAAAGATAAACTTCATATTATCCCAGGATATAAGCTCTAAAAGCAGAATACTTATTAACAGGGAGATAAGGAAGAGGGCGGAAAGGATAGCACCTTTCCTGGAATATGATGAGGACCCTTATATAGTGATAAACGACGGAAAACTGTATTGGATAATAGATGCATATACGATAAGCAGCAGATACCCCTATTCTGAGAAAATAAACAATCAGACATCTACAAATTATATACGCAATTCCGTTAAAACAGTAATAGACGCATATAACGGAGCGGTGGAGTTTTTTATTGCAGACCCGGAGGATCCTCTGATAAAAACATATTCCGGAATATTTACCACACTGTTCAAACCAATTGAAGAAATGCCCAAAGGGATAAGGGATCATATAAGGTATCCTCAGACAATGTTTGACATACAGGCTGAAATATATAAGAAATATCACATGAAAAATGCCCGGGAGTTTTATAACAAAAGTGATGTATGGGATATTTCGACACAAATTTATGGGGCAAGCACCTCCCAGTCAAATGCCGAAGTAGTGGAATCATCTTATTTGATAATGAGGCTCCCCGACAGTAAAAAGGAAGAGTTCCTGCTGATGGTTCCATATACTCCCCAGGGAAAAACCAATATGATATCCTGGCTGGCGGTAAAGAATGATGGGGACAGTTACGGAGAAATAATACTGTATAACTTCCCTTCAGGGAAAATAGTAGAGGGCCCAATGCAAATTGAGGGGATAGTCAGTCAGGACACCATAATAGGTCCGCAGCTGAATCTGCTTGCAACAGGGGGAAACTCGCAGGTCATAAGGGGCAACATGCTTACAATACCAATAGAGGAATCGATATTGTATGTAGAGCCTATCTATGTAAAAGCATTAAATGCAAATGCGCTTCCCGAACAAAAGATGGTTATTGTATACTTTAAAAACCATGTTGTTATGGAGAACACATTAAAAGATGCTTTGGAGCGAATATTCCCTAGGGAAAAAGAGCCTGAAAAAGCATCTCCTCCAATTTATGCACCTCCCGAAGATTCCGATGTTGCTTTGCAAGAGCTTATAATAAAGGCAAATGATGTTTTTAACAGCGCACAGAATGCCCAGAAGGCAGGAAACTGGGGAGAATATGGGAACAAGATCAAGGAATTGGAAAGTATACTGACACAGCTTCAGATGCTGACCGGGGAAGGATCGAATTGATATGTGGAGTGGAGAAATATCGGAATACTACAACCACCTTAAGGATATATTTGAAAAGTATGGAATCAAGGCAGATCCCTATGAAGAGATCAAATATGGCCTGCAGTTCAATGTTTATGTTAATGAAGTAAAATGTCTGATAAGGGTTTATGAAAGCAAGAAGGAAGGGGTCAAATGCGACCTGTCACAGATAAAAGATAAGAACTGTCTGGGCTTTATTGAGGGTATTCTGCAAAAGGAGAGGCGCATAACAGAAGACAATGAAAGGGAAAGCGTCGTGGGGAAGGCGTTGGTACCCGGTTTTGAACTGATAGGCACTGACGAGTCCGGGAAGGGAGATTATTTTGGTCCTCTTGTTATTGCGGGGGTACATGCAGATGCGAAGGCGGGAAAAAGACTCATGGAAATCGGGGCCGTAGACAGTAAAACTCTAACTGATGCAAGGATACATAAATTGTCCGAAGAGATAAAAAAAATATGCCGATATTCAGTAGTCGCTATCGGTAACAAAAGATACAATGAAATGTACAATGAAATAAAAAATCTGAACAGGCTTCTTGCATGGGGACACGCACGGGCAATAGAAAACCTGCTGGAATCGGTAGAATGCAATAATGTATTGTCAGACCAGTTCGGAAGCCCGGAGCTCATTAGGAATGCGCTGTTGGAGAAAGGGAAAAAAGTAAATCTGGAGCAAAGGCCCAGGGCTGAAGAAAACGTTGTTGTTGCAGCTGCCAGTATTCTTGCAAGGAATGAGTATGTAAGGGCTATGGATAAACTATCTGAGAAATATGGAATGGAATTTCCTAAGGGGTGCTCTTCCCTTGTAGTGGATAAGGTCCGGGAATTCCTTTTGTCACATGGAAGGGAAGAGCTTGCAAATATTGCAAAGCTGCACTTTGTAATTACACAAAAAATTTAGAAAGGAGCCATATATGAAAAAAGTAAACATATACCTGGCGGAGGGCTTTGAGGAAATTGAAGCAATCACCGCAATCGATGTCCTGAGAAGGGCCGGAGTTGAGGCAGCAATAATATCCATAACAGGAAGGAAAGAAGTAAAGGGGGCTCACGGTATAGTAATTACTGCAGATGGACTGTTTGAAAACATAGATAAATTTGACGCAGATATGCTGGTGCTTCCCGGCGGAATGCCCGGGACGAGGCATTTGGGAGAGCATGAGGGGCTTAGAAAGGTCATACTCCGCTTTGCGGAAGAAAAAAAATACATAGGGGCAATTTGTGCGGCACCAAGTGTTCTTGGAAAGCTTGGGCTTCTGAACAAAAGGAAAGCGACATGTTATCCGGGCTTTGAGGATACCCTGAAAGGGGCGGAGATAAGCGAAGAAGCTGTTGTACAGGATGGGAATTTTATAACCTCCGGGGGCCCCGGAACTGCAATGGATTTCGCCCTAAAGCTTGTTGAACTGCTGTTTGATGAAGAGACGGCGGAGGAACTCAAGGAAGGAATGATAGTGTTAGGGTAGTATATTTATTTTATAGTTATTGAAGGAGGCGGGGATGTGATTAATATGGGGAAATATTATATCGATACAGGGCAATAACACTTATTTGCCAGAGGTCCCCCTTTTGCAAAAGTATTTATAAAATGATTGCGGCGCATTGCACACAATTTGTGCGAACACTCATTGAACAGTTCTAATGTGAAAGGGAGAATCAAAAAATGAAAATAAAGACATATTATTTATACAAATTTGTGCAGCATCTTGTTCCAATTTATCCGGTATACCTATTGCTGTTTGAGGCTAAGGGACTGTCGGTACAGCAGATATCGCTGCTTCTTGCAATATGGTCACTTCCCTTGGTAATTCTTGAAATACCCACGGGAATACTGGCAGACAACTGGAACAGGAAGAGGCTTCTGGTCATAGGAAGTATTCTTAAGGGCTCGGCATATCTTACATGGTTTTTTGCCGGCGGTTTCTGGTATTTTGCCATAGGCTTTCTGTTTTGGGGAACTGCAGAAGCTTTTGTCTCAGGAACGGAAGAAGCATTGTTGTATGACAGTCTCAAACTCCAAGGCATGGACAATTCCTTTGATAGTATTTATGGCAGGGGGAATTACTACGAAAGCATTGCTGTAGCAATATCCTGTTTTTTTGGAGGGTTTTTGTCAACGTGGTTTGGAATGGAGTTCGTACTTGCTTTGTCTGTAGCTTCTATGGCCAGTTGTACCTTGCTCACTTTAAGTTTCAGGGAAGTCAACTATTATAAAGAGAAGAACAGCAAAACCATAAATGAAGGCTTTGACACCTTGAAGACGGCAATAAAGCTTTGCATCGGCAACAAGCTCCTTCTGACGGTAATACTGTTGGCGGCGCTGGCAATCGGGGTTTC
>CAYURW010000017.1:25446-31558 GCA_964447145.1 uncultured Clostridiaceae bacterium | reverse complement strand
AACTCAGCTACTTTAATCTTTCGCTTGCCAGCCTCTATAAGAGAAATTGCAGTTGGCGACTCGTAATCTAGTAGAGAGGCAAGACTGGTCTGTGTCAACCCTTCGCTTCTCCTTGCTTGTTCAATCCTTTTACCGATTGCTTCATATCGCTTAGAATCATTTTTTTCCATATTCTAATAATACATTTATCAAAACTACTTGACAAGACTTTTCGATTTTGATAAATTCTATATTAGATATTAATTAATTTCCTGAGGAGGGTAACCCCAAGGGGGAGGAAAGGACAAAAACATGGCTAACACTGTAAAATTCGAACTATACCGTGATGTAGGCAAGCAATATCGCTGGCGTCTAATAGCTGGTAACGGTGAAATTGTAGCGACAAGCGAAGCATATACAATTATGGCAGCCAACGAGGAAATCTGTGAAATTACAGGGCTCACAGCCGGAACGTATCTGGTGCGATATGCGCCGGTAACGGGATATGAAGCAGGTAAATCTGCAGAGGTTGTGGTACCCCAGTATGTGCCAAATTCTATTGCCTGCCTTGATAGACTCAGCTATAAGGTAGGCACTGCGGAAGAAACAGAGGTGCCTGACTTTGATAAAGACACTGTTGCTTATAATGTGGAGTTGAATTATGGTGTAGAAAACGATACGGAAATAATTCTTTCCGGTATCCCGGCGGAGGGAAGCGGGGCTTCTGTAACCGAATCAATAAACGGAATCCTAAAATCCGGAAAAGCCACAGCAAAAATTAAAGTTACATCAGAAGATGAAATAACAAATAAAACCTATACTGTAAACTTTATTACAGGGGAAGCACCTAACAGCGAGGCAAGAATATTAGAGTTCAAGATAAATGTGAATGGGAAAATTGCAGTCGGCACTATTGATGATGAATTAAAGACAATCGCAGTTACCGTACCGAAGGGAACAGCTGTAATTGATCTTACACCCGACTTTGTTCTCTCGGATGGAGCAACCTGCCTGACAACGGCAAATGATTTTACAGCTCCTGTTTTATACGGAATTCAAGCAGAGGACGGCACAGAAGAAGAATACACTGTGACAGTGACCGAAGCGGGAGCCGAAATATCATATTATAATTTAAATGTTGGAGTTGATGAATACTGTGAATATATGGGCAGAGTCATTGGAGGAGGCTCTTATGAAGAAGGTCAGGAAGTCACTATAGCAGCATTTTCTGAGATTGGTTATAAGTTTACAGTATGGGAAGTAGTATATGAAGAATTAAGTGTCATTGCCATTGATCTTGATGAGGATTCCAATACCTTCATCATGCCGGCCATTGACGGGATAACTATTAATGCATTGTTTGAAGCCAAGGATAACCCTGGTGTAACACCGGTTTCAGAAAGCTTTGATAAGTATGACAATGAGGGAACCGTAGCCTTTACTGTGGATAAAGGGGACTATGTATTTACAGGTATTATAGGAATGACTGAGGATGAGGATTATACAGCTGCCGATAATACAATAACGATAACAAATTCTACGCTGCAAAGTCTGGAGCCCGGATTACACAACCTGGTATTTAATTTCAGCGAAGGAAAGAAAGCAGGCGCAACCCTGGAGATTAAGGACAGCAAGCCTGTGGTTTACAGTGTTCTGGTGAATCCGGCGACTGCAATAGTGACTCAGGGTAAGACAAAGAAATTCAGCGCAGTATTAAGCGGCGTGAACTGCGGTTCAGTCACATGGAACGTTGCAGGGAAAGGCGGAGACAAAGTCACCGATATTTCTGCGGAAGGGTTGCTGACCGTTGATGCGGACGAAGCTGAGGGAACCGTTCTGGCAATCACCGCAACCTCGGATATTGATACCGGCAAATCAGGCACTGCCAAAGTCACTGTTATCGGCAAAGTTGATGCGGTAAAGCCGGTATTTGTCACGGATCTGGAACCAACTGCCATAACTTATAATGAAGGAGAAGCTGCAGCGGAGCTTACTGTCAAAGCTGCTGTGGCAGACGAGGGTACTGTCGGATACCAATGGTATGAAAACACGGAAAACAGTACAGAGGGCGGAACGGGAATAGCAGGCGCCGGCAGTGCAAGCTACACACCTTCGACAGGAACCGCGGGAATAAAGTACTATTATGCAGTTGCCACAAATGAAAACTCTGAGGCTACAGGAAATACAACGGCATCAGAAACAAGCCGCATAATACCTGTCGAGGTCAAAGCACTGGTTCACGCTGCAGTGCCGGTAATATCCGCCATTACGGGAAAGAGGTTTTATAAGCAGGGTGATTCCATCAGTGCTGAGGATATGTTAAGAATAATTGCTGTCTCACCGGATGAAGGAAGCATATCCTACAAGTGGTACTTAAAGGCTGCGGAAGAGAATGATCCGGATATTCTGCTTGAGGGTGAGAATGATTACTATATTCCCTCTACCGCTGTGGAAGGTACATTTATCTATTACGTTACGGTAACCAACACTAACAATAATGAAGAAATCACAGGCAAAACCACTGCTGCGTCAACCAGTGAACCCATAGAGGTTAATGTAGCAGCCGTGATCAATGCGGCGCAGCCCTATTTCAAAGATGGAGGTAATCTATCCGGGATTCTTAATTATCCGGTGGGCGGATCGGCTGCTCCATTGACGGTAGAAGCGACAGCAGATGATTTGACAAGCGGGGGGTGCCTGAGCTATCAGTGGTACATTAATGCTATAAAAAGCACAGAAGGGGGAATCAAGGTCGGAGCCGACTCTGCGAGCTATACACCCGATATAAGCGGATTGGGAGCGGATACAACCCGATACTGCTATGTTGTTGTCACCAACACCAATGATACTGTCAACGGAATCAAATCTGCCGGTATTACAAGCGGTATCAAAACCATATGCGTAAGGGAGAAGGTCGATGCGGCAGCTCCTGTGTTTGAACAGCAGAACAGCGGTACTTTCACATATTACAAAGGAGCTAAGGCAAACAGTCTGGAGGTCTATGCCGTTTCAGACGACGGAGGCAGCATCTCCTATCAATGGTATAAGAACAGCATCGACAGTAATACGGGCGGAGAAGCAATAGCAGGTGAAACTGATAGAACCTACAGACCATCTACAGATGTAACAGGCACAATATACTACTATGCGGTGGCAACAAATACCAACACAGGAGTAAACGGAAAACAGACAGTTGAAGCGGCAGGAAAAGTCAGCATTATCCGTGTAGTGCAGGCTGAGTATAAAGGCGTAGCTGTGCAGCCGGTGCCAATTACCGGTATATCTTATGGCACTGCTGCAACTGCAGCATCTCTCGGCCTGCCCGGAGGAATATCCATAAATATCAGTATAGATGGGATATCAGGTACCGATACCGCATCCATAGAGTGGAATCTGACGGGCTATAACACTTCAATAACAGCAGCACAGACTTTTAATGCGATAGGGACAATCATCCTGCCGGAAGGAGTGCTGAATACCGGTAGATTTTCTCTTGAAGTTGACGTAAGCGTAAGCGTGAATGCAAAACCGCCGGAAGGCGGCAGCGGCGGAAGTGGCAGCAGCGTCGGTGGCGGAGGCGGAGGCGGTGGCAGCTCAACCGCTACCTTACCGGTTATTGGAATATATACAAATGTGCAGGGAGTACAAATATCTGCTTTTGTTGACAGCAATACAAAGGCTGTAAAAGCAGAGCTTGACCGGAGTACTCTGGATAAAGCCTTCAGCAATACGGTAACAGGAGAAAACGGCGAAAAGACTATAGTAGTAGAAATGCCCGATTCTGAGTCAGGAAGCTATAGCATTGGACTCCCGGCAGAAGCACTGGCTTTTGCAGATAAAGACCAAAACATAGTTGTAAGTACTGGTACGGCAAATTTGACCATACCAAATACAATGCTCACAGGTACAGGGCATGAGGGGTCAAAACAGGCAGAAATAACAATAAAAAATGGGAATAAAGATATGCTTCCTCAGGAGATAAAGGATAAATTAGGAGACAGACCATTAATAGAACTGGGTATGACAATAGACGGAAAGCAGCAGCCCTGGGATAATGCCGACGCACCGGTAACGGTATCCATAGCCTATACACCTACATTGGAAGAAATGAAAGACCCCGAACATATCACGATATGGTATATAGACGGAGAAGGAAATATTGTATCAGTACCGAGCGGCAGATATGACCCGGCAACCGGGAGGGTGACTTTTGCCACAACTCACTTTAGTTATTATGCAGTATCTTATGTTCAAAAGGCCTTCAGTGATCTTGGCAGCTATGTCTGGGCAAATAAGCAGATAGAAGTGCTTGCGTCGAAAGGGATCATCAATACCGCCGGAAAGGTCTTCACTCCGGGCACAAGTATAACCAGAGCGGATTATCTCATGATGCTGGTAAGGGCATTAGGGCTTTCAGCAGCTTTCACCTCCAACTTTGACGATGTAAAGCCAGATGACTATTACTTCAAAGAGATAGGCACAGCCAGGAAATTAGGGATTACTTCGGGGATTGGAAATAATAAATTCAACCCGTTTGCAACCATAACAAGACAGGATATGATGTCCCTGACCGAAAGGGCATTGAGAAACATGGAAATAATAAGCCGGAAAGGTTCTGCAGCAGATTTAGAGGAATATGAAGATAAGGACAGTATTGCCGCATATGCAAAAGAGAGCATGGCTGCATTGGTAAGAGAAGGGCTTATAGAAGGCTCCGGAGGCAGAATCAATCCGCTGTCGGATACTACCAGAGCTGAAGCAGCCGTATTTCTGTATCGGATATACAATAAATAGATCTATGGCCTGGGGTTCAGCTTGAGTAAACCGGACCCCGGCTTTCTATTATCTCAAAGCAATCTATATACAAGCTTGTAACAAGTCTATGATGCCATGTACTCGCTTATCCGGCACTCACTTATATAAGCCACATATAATATATTGATAATAACTTTGGATGGTGTAGAACTATGAATAAGAATTCCGGCAGCAACCCATATGCAGGCGGTGAAGTCCCCCCCTGCGGCGTTTATTTGGGGAATATAGATCCTATAATAAAAGACGGTAAAGTTATATATAGAAATGAAAACAGAGTATACTTCTTTATCAGTACAATCCTCAACAACAGAGCCGTTATTTATCCCCGGGAGCCGGAAACTGCAACTCCAATTACTGAGGAACCCTTTACATCGTCGAACCTCCAGATCAGCCTGACCACATTCATTGTTGGATTATATATAAACCAAATACAGCTTGGCAAAATTAAATATGATAAGACCAACGCCATTCACTCAAATAAAACGGCAGATGAATTTATACATCAGACACTGCAGAATCCACCGCAGATCAAAACAAATATTGTGACTACTTTATCCCTGATAATATCGCATTCAAATGCAATTATTCCATTATATACTCGTTCTTTGGACATTACAGCTCTGAACTACTATATACTTTTTGCCCTAAACAGACTCGAAAACAACCCCGGCTTATTCTTTGGGAATAACTCTTTCGTAGATCAGGACCCGATTAATATTGACTTTGCGGCTCTTAACCTGCAATTTCCCTTATAGTTATGATGTCATGCAGCATTTACTTACCATTGTTTTGGGAAAAAGGCAAGGGGACGGCTTCTTTTGCCTTTCAGCAACAGCTCTGCGACTTCCCGCTCACGCCCTGTCAACTGCGAAAGAGCAGCAACACAGTGCAGGGCTGTATTTTGCTTGCGAGGGGACATTTCCGACAGCATCGTAAGGTAGGCATGGTCTTTGAGCAAGGCTGATAACTTCTTGTGCAGAAGGGGAAGGATAGAGAGACTGACGCAAACGACAGCCAATGCCACCAAAGCCGCATTATTGCAAAAACAATTACGGATAACATCCGGTCATTAATGTATGTATTTGATTTTTGCACCTTTAATGTCATATCCTTTGCCTCACTTTTATCGATCCGGATCTTTGTACAACAAATAAACCATAAAATACTTCCAAGCATATTTTTCGACTAAATCACCCATATGGGTGATTTAACATTTTATATAAAAATAGTATCATAAAATTAGTATTTAAACTCATTATTCTGCCTTTTTTCGGGAATGACGTTTTTGCTGCACAGGTGATAAACCTTTGTATGATCT
>CAYURW010000017.1:0-25346 GCA_964447145.1 uncultured Clostridiaceae bacterium | reverse complement strand
AATGTGTTTGCCATAACTCCGGATAATCTGCCCCTTGCAGTAAGAATAGAGGCAGAACGTGAAAACCTTGATAAGCAGCAGACTGAAAGGCTTAAATTAATTGATGAGGTTGGCAGGCTTCAACGTGCCCTGGAGGTTATGCGTAAAACACAATCGGAGTTAAGGGACGGCACCCTGAGAAGTGTGGCATTTTTCTATATAAAGCTTATGCTGCAAGCGGTTCAGTCTTTAACTCTGGATATCCGTGAGGTTGCACTTAATATCGGGCAGGAGCTTCTGAATTTTGACGATCTCTTCCAGACAACTTCAAATGATGACCATGCAAAAGCATTTGTCAAGCTGCAGCAGGCAAGGGACAGGCTGGCCAAGGGCGTGTCGGCTATTGAACAAATAAAAAGCCAAAAAGCACAGGAGGTAAACCGTAAAGAAAACGAGATCGGCATTACAAAAGCCGAGATAGCAAGACTAAAAGAGCTTTATAAAAAAGCCATGGGGGCTGACTATATAGATAAAGCCCGTGCGGAGTGCATTGCGCTTACTATGGAAAATGCCGATGCCGCAGGAGCTCGGCCTGTTGAGAAGGGGACCCACGGAACTGCTTACGGAGCTGCATTCGAGCAATATCAGAACCGTGTGCAGCTATCCCCGGGAGTAGAAATAACTGAGCCTGTTATGATAAATCAGGACAATACCGGAACCATCAGTATTTTCAGAATGTATTACATATTTCCCGAGCGTTGGGATGGGAGCCTGAATGTGCCTATAAACAGCCCTTCCCGTGAATACTGGATGCTTATTAAAAGAACCGAGGACGGCATGTATAAATATATTGACAGTCAAAATCCGCAGCTTGCTCCCCCGGTTATCAAAGCTCAGGCAGGAGACATAGAGGAAGGCAAAGAGGTCACCTTGAAGGCGGAGGTTGAGACGGTCACAGGGGAGCCTCCAAGAAGGATTTATTGGTTTACTGAATACAGGGAAGCAGATAATTTTGAGAATAAAAAGGTCGAAAAGATAGGAGAGGGTCCGGAGATTTCATACAGAATTCCCGATGACTGGCCTTGGGGAGGAATCTTCGTCATAGCTGAAGATAACCTGTATCAAACAACAAAGATGATAGTTGCGGGATATTTCGATCGTGGTTATTATTACCCGCGCCGTGAGAATGAAGAATTGCGGATTGAACCTTTGCTGCCGGAGCACGGAGACTTGGTAACAATTACACTGTCATTGGAATTTGATAAACTATGTGAGGTAGAAGTTGACTGGTACGAAGGTTTGAATGCTTCAAGCGCAACAACTGCAGGAACCTGGAGCAGGACTGAAGGCGGAAAATACATATGCAGTACGGCTTTTACCTTCACGGCAAAAGGATTTTCAATGATAACCGATGAAGGTGCAGGAATCAAGGAAGGAGATCCGGTTTCAAGTCATAATATCCGTTGCACTATACGTGCAAATACAGGTTCCACAGAGCGAATGAATGCGAATAAATTTATCAGTGTAAATCTTGGGACAAGGCACCTGGAGGAAAGCAATAAGCAGAAGCAGGATGCGGCTATTGTTTCCGTTAATGCAAAGAAAGCGGAATATGACATATCATATAAGAATTATCAGGATCAGCTGACAAGCCTTGGTAATTACGCCTTTTCAGATGGTATGGACCTGCATTCTCTTACCGTCAGGTCAAAGCAGTATGCGGATTGGCGCCTGGGGCTGGCGCAGGCAGACACTGCATGGGGAGAAAATTATACTTTCTCGCTTTTCCGCAGCGAATCCCAAAATAGCCTTGCTGCATTGAAGCAAATGTGCCAAAACCTCGGGTTGAACTACGGAATAGATTTGGACGAGGCCATGAAAGAGCCCTCATCGGGATATAACTGGGATGATGTGTTCAAATACAGATTGAAGGTCATAGCCTCATATTTTCCGCAGCTTAAGACGCTGCTTGACCGCAGGAATGCATTGGCGGAAGAGTATAAAAAAGCCACAAATGCCAGGGATGCTCTGAGCAGTATGACAAAAGATTTGGACAAGAGTAAACTTGCATTTGATCCGGACACTCTTCCATGGCCCTCCGAAACAGTATATGAATCCGGCAGCGAGGGTTATACTCAGCTGGATAATTACCTGGCAATGCTGAATAACGATATTTCAAGAATACCCGCTCAGAAAGATATACAGCCTGTTGTCCAATCCGATCCCGGTGAAATAAAGGTTGAGGTTAACAGCTCTTTGGTCAGGGGGGATGTGGCACCTATTATTATAAACGGCAGGACCATGGTACCTATCCGTTTTGTGGCGGAAGCACTGGATTGTCTTGTAGACTGGAGGGGGACAGACAATACGGTAATCATTACTACCAAAGGGGCCGATAAGGTTAATCCCCCGGCAACGGACAAAAGCCTTAAAATTTATGTAGGGGGCAAGCTGATTATTCCCGATGTTCTTTCCCGGATTGTAGACGGGAGAACCCTTGTTCCAATAAGGTTTGTAGCCGAGGCATTAAATGCGGATGTGAGCTGGGACGGTGCCTTGAGAAAAGTCATCATAAAAACAAAGTGACAGAAAATTGTGAAATACACTGAAAAGGAAGCGACTCCAAAGGCTGTTAAAGAGGCCGCAAAGCTTTGCGGATGGAGATTTATACCCATGTTACAGGTTCAGATTCAGTATGGCATATTTCGGATATATCATTGAACAAAGCACTCACACTGCGGGACGTAGGGCAGGGGCAAGAAGCGTGCGTGCCTTGGGTTGCCGGATGCAATTGCTCTGGAGCGGTGTGTGCATCTAAGCATCGTCAACTTGCTTTTCAAGCATTGCCATTTATTATTTCTATGGCTCCATTGACGGATTTCTCATTATCTTGATATACTTTCATTATGACAGCTCCTTTTATTTACTTGATAGTGTGTATTTTGACAATTTCGTTCTATCAGAATTATTTGGAGCTGTCATTTTCAATTTCTACGGAGTTTGGGACAGTATCTGATCCCGAGACTCATGCCTATATGATGGTTGACAGTTTTGTGCGGACTGCTTGAGGAGCGCCTCAATTATGTGAACCATATCTATTCGAATAACACAGAACCGGAGGATTTACAGCTTGATCTGCTTGTGCCCATTAGAGAATGGATAAAATGACCTTCTGATAATAAGAATAATTCATTGTTGAGTTGGTACATATTCTTCCTGTTTCCGCAGAAGAGAGAAGGAGGGGTTAAGTGAAATATAATTATTACGCTCAAAACCTAAATGCACAAAAACTATATCAGGTTTATCAAACAAAATATCCAAGAGTAAGACAATACCTTGAATCCGAAATTTCCTTTGTCAGGAATTATTTGCATGGAACAGAGAATGTGCTGGAGTTAGGGGCCGGTTATGGACGTATTGTTAAGGAATTGGCACCCGGCTGCAAATCTATAGTTGGTATTGACATCTCAAAGGACAATATGGATTTCGGCAAAGAATATTTAAATGATATGCCTAATGCGAAGTTAATGGTTATGGATGCACATAACCTTCAATTTCAAGAGTCATTTGATGTAATATTATGTCTGCAAAACGGTTTGTCAGCTATGAAGGCAGAGCCGGTTGAATTCATAAAGAAAGTCACCGGCCTTCTTTCGAATAAAGGAAAGGCATTCTTCAGCAGCTATAGCGCTAAGTTTTGGGAACATCGCCTTGCATGGTTTCTGGAACAGTCAGAAAAAGGCCTGCTGGGGGAAATCGATATGGAGAAAACCAAGGATGGGATCATTGTATGTAAAGATGGTTTTCGCGCTGCAACGCATTCCTTAGATGACATGAATCATATTGGGAAGACTTCGGGTCTTGCATATGAGGTCACAGAGGTTGATGAATCCAGTGTTTTCCTTATTATTACGAGGTGATAAGATGGCCCCCACTTCTAAAGTGGCGGGCGTTGTTCTCGTTGTTCAACAGGTGGTGAGCATATCTCCAGCTTCGTTGAAACGCTTGAGTAGGTTTTTGCATGTGTGCAAAACCCCCCATTGAAATCTTGTTATTATGAATAATGAAATTAGAGCATATATAGCCTTAGAGGCAAAGGTTGGAGCAGCCTTGCAGTAATTTTTCTTCATTGCAATAGAAGCGTATAGAATAATTGCCGCTTATATAGGTCAATTATATCTGAATGGCGGAATATGGGATGGGAAACAAATTATATCGCCAGGATGGGTGGAAGAGAGCACGAAGGAAAATTGCCAATGGAAAGAACTCAACCTTTCATACGGATATCTATGGTGGGTAGAGAATGATGGATATTCAGCTATGGGGGATGTAGGAAATGTGATCTATGTCAATACAAAGAAAAAAATTGTTGTTTCCATTGCTGCCTTTTTTAAGCTAGGGATTAAGGATAGGATAGAATTGATAAAAGGGCATGTTGAACCGATATTTGAGTGATTTTTTCTGCACAAAACGCACATGGGCGGATATCATAAATCCTTTCGGATTTACGATATAATTATGATATAATATAGAAATATAGAAGTATATAGAAGTGTGCAGAAGTAAACATAAGCATAGAAGTATAGAAGTATATAGAAGTATGCAAAAGCATACAAAAGCATCTGAACGCAGAGCCGGAAGTCATACTGCAGGCTATTAAATAAAAAGACCATCTAAAGGGATGGCCTTTTACCACTTGTGGGGGGGGAGAATTAGCGGTCTAACCATACATGTACATAAAGGATTGGGGATAGGAGCATGGAAGCACAGGAAAAATGCAATAAAAGAAATGTAGTTAAGTTTGCCGGGGCTTTTATAGCATGGACAATAGGCGCAGGATTTGCAACAGGACAGGAAATATTGCAGTTCTTTACAAGCTATGGATACTTAAGCTATGGGGTCGTTATTCTGAATTTATTTGGCTTTTTATTTTTTGGACAGGTTTTGTTGGTTACAGGATACGAAAACAAGGCCAAAATGCCCTTTAATCAGTGTAAATACTTTTGTGGCGAAAAACTGGGGGCATTCTATTCTTGGTTGATTCCTTCCACACTGATATTGATAATGCCTGTTTTGATATCCGGAGCCGGTACGACGTTTTATGAGTTTTATGGAACCAATCGCTATATTGGTTCTGCCATAATGACCGTAATGGTTTTATGTGCTTATTTGATTGGATTTGAAAAGCTTATCAAAATTGTTTCCACCATAGGACCCATTATTATTATTTTTACGTTATTTGTTGGAGTCTATACAGTAATCAATGAGTTTAAGGCTTTTACGGAGGTGTCCAAATACGGATCTATTTTGAGTGAATCGAGGCCGGCACCCCATTGGATCATTAGTTCTGTTCTTTATCTTTCGTTAAGCTTTGTTAGCGGCAGCGTTTATTTTACAGGACTGGGCATGTCGGCGGATAGCAGGAAAGATGCAAAATATGGAGCCATCTTTGGAGCTGTTACTGTAATAGTGGCAATTGCAATAATGAATTCTGCAATTTTACTAAATTCTGAATATCTTGCCTCATCGGCGATTCCAATGTTATATCTGGCAAGGAAAGTATCTTATGGATTCGGGGCGGTTTTTTCGGTAATATTAATATTAGGAATGTTTTCCTCCTGTTCCGCAATGATGTGGTCTGTATGCAGCAGATTCGCATATGGCGGGGATAAGGGGAACAGAATATTTGCGATTCTTATAGCAATTTTTGCTTATGTTTTGAGTCTGTTCTCCTTTGCTGAGCTTGTAGGCTTCTTTTACCCACTGGAAGGGTATATAGGGTTGATTTTTATTGGCTGTGTGGCATATAAGGGGATTAAACATCAATTCTAATTATGTTATACTATATAGAATACTCTTAGTGTACTCCATAAGAGTATAGTGCAATTCCACACATAATCTGTTTAAGAATCACTAAAAAATTTCTGTTACCTTGATTTTATTTAGGTTGAAACAAATCTTCATTAGTGTTTATTCCATAAATTATATAAATAGAAATTTGGGAATATGCTATGCACTAAACATATAGGAGGGTCTAATGAAGTATTCAGATATTGCATTAAAGCTGCTGGCTGCAAAAGAATGCGGCATAATAAAAACAAATGCTAGGTTCTGGGGAAGCTTTTCAGACAGAGAGAAGCTTGAAAAGGAAGTTTTGGATGATGACAGAGTTGTTAAGTTATCGGGGAAATTACTGAAAGAACTTGATCTGTCAGGTAGCGAGGAAGGGATTGTTTGTGTTTATGATGATGATTTCCCGGTTATTAATAGCAGGGTTAAGAACAAAGGAGACAAACCGTATTTGCTGTTTTACAGGGGCGATTTGGCATTGCTGCACGACTTGAACAATAATGTGGCAGTAATAGGAATGACTGATCCGGAGGAAGGGATTATTAAAAGAGAAACAGATATAGTAAGGGAGCTTGTTAAAAGCGGCCTTGCAATAGTAAGCGGATTGGCCTTGGGCTGTGACACGGCAGCCCACAAAACCTGCGTGGAAGCAGATGGGAAAACGATTGCGATTTTGCCGTCACAATTAAGCAGGGTGTATCCTGCAGAGAACCGGTGCCTTGCCGAAGAGATAGTCGAAAAAGGGGGTTTATTGGTATCTGAGTATTATAGAGATACTACCTCAAAATATGAAGCGATTAACCGGTTTATTGAAAGAGATCGATTACAGGCAATGTTTTCAAAGACGATTATTTTAATTGCCAGCTATAGAAAAGGAGAAGGGAATTGCGGTTCACGCCATGCAATGGAGGCTGCAAAAAAATATGGGATAGATAGATATGTAATGTATGACAGAGAGATGGATGAAAACAACAGGCAGCTTGGTTTTAATAAGGATTTGGCTGATGGCATGGGTGCAGATAAAGTGAGAACCCTGGCTTTGGATTCATTTAGTCATATAAGATCACTGGAGAATCCAAATTTGTTTTCAGAAGCGAATTCCCATAGGGATGGACAATTAAGGTTTTTATGAATGTTAGCGGAAGCAGACAGGGCATACCGGGGGCAGTCTGCGCATTGTGTTATAGGATACAATGCTTGATATGCATTTTGCTAAGGATTGCAATTACTACTATATGAGGAGCAATATTATGCTGAACAGTAAAAAGGTTGTGTATTACATCTGCACAAATGAAGGCCGGCCGGGGACAGTCTCCCATAAAGTGTGGGAGATACTGGACGGAAAAGGCCTGTTGAAACCCGCGGAAATGTCCTTTGACAACCGCAAGGTTATGGTGCATCATGACGAAACAGGCAACGAATACTATTTTGCACAATCGGAAATTCCCATATGCTGGGATTATCCGAGATATCTGACGGAAATGAATGAAAAATTTGCTGATTTTGATTTTTCAGGGATGATAACCTGGCATGAAGGAGCCAGTGCACCTCCCAGGGTGCTGACGATACATACCATAGGGGATGTCAATGGGGGCATATATGGTCCGGCCAACCCCGCGTACATGAGAAATATACTGCTTGCAATGGAAAGCAACCGCCAGAATATGGGGTTGGAAGGCTACAGTACGGTTACTGAGGCGACCCATTGGTCGGGTACTGCTGTGGGCGGAAGCCCTCCGGAGCTGATACTGAAATATCCGGTGCCGATGGTTGATATAGAAGTGGGGAGCGAGGAAGGAAGCTGGACCGATCGGGCTGCCTGCGAAGCCTTGGCCGGCGCTTTGACCCATGTGTTCGACAGTGATGGTAAGAGGGTTCATAATCTTCTTTGTGTCGGGGGCATTCACTTTGACCCAAATTTCGCACAGGCTGCACTTACGCAATGGGAGGGCAACGGTTTAGGTATTTCCCATATTATAGCCAATCAATGGCTTGTGGCCGGTGAATATGAAGAAGAGCACGGGCTTGCATTTGCATCTGCGGCGGCGGACGCAATTGAAGGAGGCATAGAGGCGATAGTATTCCATGACAAAATGAAAGCCTGTTATAAGGATTTGGTAAGGGCCCTTGGAGAAAAGTATCGAATTCCTGTTCTGCGTCATCAGCATATAAGACAGCCTGAAAACATACAGTGGAAATTTCTATTATAGTATTTGCAAAATAAGGTTTTGTCAATATAATATAGGAAGAGAATAAGAATCAAAATTCATGTATCGGATTATTGCTGCCCGTGGGGTATACAGGCTATCCTGCAGTGTATATGCATAAGATATATGAGACTACAAATTTTGTAAAGGGGTAGATAAGGTGATAACAACAAACATTTTGGATATTATAGGAAACACGCCTATGGTTAGCCTGAAGAAGCTTACAGGGTCAAATATTTTTGCCAAAGCTGAATACTTGAATCCCGGGGGAAGCATCAAAGACAGAGTAGCGAAATATATGATCGAACAGGCGGAAAAAAGAGGTTCACTAAAACCCGGTATGACAATCATGGAGCCTACATCGGGGAACACCGGGATAGGTATTGCCCTGGCCGGCGTCCAAAAAGGATATAAGGTCGCAATAGTAATGCCGGAAAACATGAGTGAAGAGAGAAAGAAAATAATACTTGCTCTGGGAGCGGATTTGATCCTGACCAATGCTGAGGAAAGCATCGGCGGTTCGGTGGCCGAAGTTGAGAGATGCAAAGCAGCGGATCCCAATATTTTTGTTCCTCAGCAGTTTGAGAATCCTGACAACCCTGAGATTCACTATCTTACAACAGCCCCCGAAATCTGGGATCAAATGGAGGGCAAGGTTGACTTCTTTATTTCAGGTTTGGGCAGTGGCGGAACATTGGGAGGTGTCGGAAGGTTTTTAAAGGAAAAGAATCCGAAGGCAGAGATAATAGCGGTAGAACCCAAGAATGTATCTGCTCTCCTGGGCCATGAACCCGGACTGCATAAAATACAGGGTATAGGTGACGGTTTTATTCCCAAAGTCCTGGACGTCAGCTTGATCGATGGAGTAATTCAAGTTACAGATGACGATGCCATTGGAACAGCCAGGAGCTTGGCCAAAGTGATGGGTATTCTCACCGGGACCTCCTCGGGAGCTAATGTTTGGGCATCAATGATGATAGCACAAAAATACGGCAAGGATAAAAATATTGCAACTGTTTTGCCCGACAGAGTGGAAAGATACTTCAGTACTTCTCTAATATAGAGGATAGTAATAAAAATCTGTTTCAGCGATGCTTAAACAGATTTTGTATTTCATATGCTCCATAATTGTTGTATAATATTAAATATAATATTTGCCAACAATAATTTAGATTACTAGGAGGGAATGAAATGGGCGGTAAGAATCCCAAACCGAAGAGTGAAGAGAAGAAAAAGCCTAAGACAGATAAAGTCAAGAAAGAAAAAAAGAAATATACTTAAAATATTAATTCAATTTGGGGGATTATTATATGGACCTTATTTATGCAGGAAAGACAAAGGATGTGTTTGCCCTGGAGGGGGGAGACTATCTGCTGAAATTTAAGGATGATGTTACCGGCGAAAACGGAGTGTTTGACCCCGGCGCAAATACCGTGGGGCTGAAAATTGAGGGTGCCGGAAAAGCAGGGCTCAAACTTACCAAATATTTTTACGAAAAACTGAATGAGGCGGGTATTCCTACCCATTACATAAATTCCGACATTGAGGCCGGTACAATGACTGTAAAAAAAGCCTTGCCCTTCGGGGAGGGGTTGGAATTTATATGCCGCTTCAAGGCAGTGGGGAGCTTCTTAAAACGTTACGGCAAGTATGCAAAGGATGGGCAGGAGCTGGATGCCCTTGTGGAAGTAACTCTTAAGGATGATGATAGAAATGACCCGCCTATCACGGAAGATGCTTTGGAAATGCTTGGAATACTGTCAAAGGCCGAATACGGGATATTAAAGGATCTGACCCGCAAAATTGCCGCCTTTGTCAAGTACGAGCTATCCCAAAAGGGTATGGAGCTTTATGATATAAAATTTGAATTTGGAAGAGTTGGGGAGGACAAACATATAGCTCTGATAGATGAGATATCCGGTGGGAATATGAGGGCATATAAAGACGGTAAGAGAGTTGAACCCTTAGAAATAGAAAGGCTTATGCTTTAGCAGGGCAGGTTGCAGCCGATACCGGTGTGGAAAGAAAAGAAATAGATAAAATAATGAACCAGCTCAAAAAGGAGGAGAAGATCATTTCTCCGAAGTGTTGCTATTGGGAAATCAAAAAATAGGATTAAGTGTAAAAGGATAAGAAAATAAGAAAAAGGGGCAAGGAGACAGGGCAAAGTACCTGCACTCTTGTCCTTTTTTGGATTGGCTCAAATTCATCTTCAGCCGAATATCTTATACAAAACGGGTACCTATAACCGGTAATAAAAAATAGGTACTTTGATGGGATGGGTTAAAGGTGAATGTTTCTAAGCGCATGTCCCGAGTTTTTGAAAGGGCAAAGCAAATTCCCTTCGATGAATCCTCCAGGATCATTTTAATGAGCGATTGCCACCGTGGAGATGGAAGTTGGGCAGATGATTTTTCCGGAAATCAGCACCTATATTTTGCTGCTTTGACTTACTATTATAAGAAAGGCTATACGTATATAGAAATAGGGGATGGGGACGAGCTTTGGGAAAACAGCCGGCTTTCGAATGTCAAGGAAGCCCATTCCGATGCTTTCTGGCTTCTTTCAAAGTTCTTTAAGGAGGGAAGGCTGTATCTTATCTATGGGAATCATGATATGGTCAAAAAAGACGAAAGCTTTGTAAAAAACAATTTGTACCAATATTATGATGAGAGCAAAAGAAAATATTCCCCCCTTTTTAAAGGCATAAGGATACATGAGGGAATAGTGCTAAGGCATAAAAATACGGGGGACAAGATTTATCTTGCCCATGGGCACCAGGCGGACTTTTTTAACGACAGGCTGTGGAGGACATCCAGATTTCTGGTCAGATACATGTGGAGGCCTCTTGCTATGTTCGGGATAAAAAACCCGACAAGGACGGCGAAAAACTTCAATAAAAAGATAAATATAGAGAAAAGGCTTATTAAATGGGCAGCAAAGCAAAATAATATGCTTATCGCCGGGCACACTCACAGGACCGTGTTTCCGGGGAAAGGCGAACCGTTGTATTTCAATAGTGGAAGCTGTGTTCATCCCCGGTGCATAACGGGAATTGAAATTTCCGAAGGCTCGGTAATGCTTATCAAGTGGAGTGTCAAAACAAAAGATGACGGCGCAATGTTTGTAGGCAGAGAAGTGCTGGCGGGGCCAAGGAAGCTTGCGGACTGTTTTTAAGGATATGGGACAAGGTTTTTTTCTATTGCCTTGTCCCTTTTTGCATCCTATTTGTAAAGTACCCTGTCGCTTATTTCAGCGATGGAATTGCACCCGGTAAGTATCATAGCGGATTTCAGGTCAGCTGCTATATTGTCAATATATGCTTTTACCCCTTCGCATTGCCCGCCAAAGGCAGCCGGGACGAAGGGCCTTCCAATCAGAACTCCGTCGGCCCCGAGAGCGAGCATCTTCAGAACATCTGTCCCGCTTCTCACCCCTCCGTCAGCCAAAACCACTATTTTTCCCTTTACTTTACTGGTGATTCCCTGTAGGACATCAGCTACGCCGGGGGTATGGTCCAGAGCCCTGCCTCCGTGGTTTGAAACGACTATTGCGGCTGCCCCGGATTCAACTGCCAGCTCTGCATCCTCCCGGGTCATAATTCCTTTCAATATAAGGGGAAGTTCTGTGCTTTCAACAATTTGCCTGATATCCTCCACCGTTTTGGGCCCTACAGGTTTTCCATGAAGAGCAAGGGTTATAAGCCCTGCTGCATCTACATCCATGCCTACGGCAAAAACTCCGGCTGCCTCTGACATACGTATTTTTTCGATGATCCTTTCATTTTCCCAGGGCTTTATGATCGGGATCCCATTTCCCCCTGAATTTTGAAGTTCCCGTAAATTAATCATAAATAAAGGATCCTGGGCGCCATCTCCGATCATTGGGTATATTCCACCCTCAAGGCAGCCCTTTGTTATCCAGGATATATATTCCTCCTCGGTGAATTTCCCCCCCATGTTAAATGACGTACCTGCGACTGGAGCTGCAAAAACAGGTATCCGCATTCTCTTTCCGAAAAGCTCCACGGAGGTATCGGGATCCTTGCAGCTGTGGAGGACCCTCATATTGAGCTTGTACCTTTTCAGTGATTCCACGTTTTCAAAAAAGGATTCTCCTGTTCCCTTTCCGCCCATTCCGGGTATTTCCCCCGGGCATGCCCTTCCGTTGCATACAGGGCAGACCTTGCAGGAACCGTTCAAATTTGCTCTTGCGTTTTTCAAAACCTCTGAATGATTCATCCTGTGCTTATACCTCCAAAAATTTATATGATTCATGTCAGCTGTCATTTTCAATTAGCTGTTTACTGGCGTATTCTATATAGCGTATTTTACATAGTGTCAAATAAAAAGCCGGGAGTATATTTGCTTGGGTTAAATTACTCCCGGCCGCCTATGGAGTATTGTTAGCAGGCTTTTATGCGCCTACGTTTTGATCTTTGGACTTTTCACCGGAGAATACTTTTACTGAGGTTGTGATCAATATGATTGCCAACACAAAGAGTGTAGCTGCCAATGTTCCTATTATAAAGTTGCCTCCTGCAAAGTTATTTTTGGCAACAAATATAAGGGCTGTAAGGGTGACCGCAAACATAAATACCATTGGGATTACTGACATAAAGCACTTTTTGCCGGACTTTAGCAGCCATGCGGAGACTGCAAGCAGTGAAAGTCCCGCAAGCAGCTGATTTGCCGAACCGAATATAGGCCAGATCTTCTGATATCCGTATGAAAGCAGTAGTGCAGACAGACCGACGGTAATTGCAGTTGCTATATACATATTGCTGAGAGGAGATTTTGTTCCGTCTTTCTTAGTGGTCATTTCTTCGAACATATAACGGCCTATTCTTGTTGCTGTGTCAAGACTTGTCAATGCAAAGGCAGAGAACGCAAGTATTACAAAGACAGTGCCTATGGGAACGGGGATTCCGAATTTGCTCATAAATTGCGCAACACCGCTTGAGAATATCTGGGCAGGTGTTCCCTTGGCTCCTGTTATATAAGATACTGATATAAGCGCAACAATGGCCACCAAGCCTTCGATAAGCATTGCACCATAGCCTATAAGCTTTGTGTCTTTTTCATTTTCTACCTGCTTTGAGCTTGTTCCTGAGCTGACCAGTGAATGGAAACCCGAGACTGCGCCGCAGGCTACAGTAACAAATAACATCGGGAACAGATATTGTGCTTTTGCACCTTCACCGACCGTAAAACCTGTTACGGCAGGTATAGCCATTGAAGGCCTTACAAGCAATATACCCAGCACAGCTCCTCCAAGCATTGCATACAGAAGGAAGGAGCACAGGTAATCCCTGGGCTGCAGCAGCAGCCAAACCGGCATGGTGGAAGCTGCGAAAATATATACTATCAGTACTATGTCCCATGTAAACTTGGAAAGTTTAATGATGGGGAATTGATAGCCTATCCATATGCAGAAGAACAATAAAGCTACCCCTGTCACAGTAGAAACGGACAGCCTCGCCCCTTTTCTGTATACAAAATAGCCAAAGCCCATTGCAAGGAATATGAAGAGTATTGACGCAGTACCTGCCCTGGCTCCGGTCAGCAGCTCAGGTTTTGTTGGATCAAAGGCGAAGGTGCCTGCACAGATATCGGTAAATGCTGCAACAACCAGTATCAATGTAAGATATGCAAAGTAATTGAACAGCTTTTTACCGGTTTCACCGATGTTCACTCTGATTATTTCACCAATGGACTTGCCTCCATGTCTTACAGAGGCAAAGAGCGAACCCCAGTCATGGACGCCGCCGACAAACATGCTTCCCAGAACGATCCACAGATATACAGGCAGCCAACCGAATATCGCAGCCTGTATCGGGCCTGTGATAGGTCCTGCGCCTGCTATGGATGAGAAGTGGTGCCCCAGAAGCACCTTGGCATTTGCTGGGCAAAAGTCAATATCGTCCCTAAGTGCACAAGCCGGAGTCTTTTTATCCGGGTCGATTCCCCACTGCTTTGCCAGATAGCTTCCATAAGTAGCATAGGCGGCAATAAACAATACAGCACCAATAATTAATAATACCAATGAGTTCATTAAAAGACCTCCTTTTATTATTACGCACAGGAAATCATGGATTTCCTCAATGCTCGTATAAAAACGGGAATTCCCGAAGGATCAAAATGCTGCAGTATTTGTAAAAAAAAGAGAATGAATATTGCTTCTATTCCGCAAGTATAGATTGATATTGTTTTTTAATTTTCCTGCCTGCCTTATTGGTAATGACTTCATTATTGCTCAGGCCTATGCAAATAAGGCTTACGTCGCACCAGCCCCTTAAGTAGAAGGAATAAACTTTGCTATATCTATACTTTTCGATAAATTTCCTTGCATTGCCGCTGATATCATTTCCTGCCAAAACACCCGTAACATTTGTACTCATATGATCTTTACCGGGTTTGACACATTCGTCGGCAACCCTTTTTAAGAACCGGCCGAAGGAGCTTGCTTCTTCTTCGGTGATACAGCCGCATTGCTTGACATAGCAGTATTCATGATTTTCATATTTATCTATCACGTCATTTTTGGTAATGAATGTTCTAACCTTGGTATCAGTAAATTTTGCATAAATATCTATTTTATTTTCAAATATCATAACATCCGTATCAACTTGAAAGTGCTTTTCGAGTCTTGATTTTAATTCGGCTGCATATTTTTCGTATTTCATTTTATCCCCCGTAGCAAAATATATGACTAAATCCTTATATGGTTTTTCATATTGTATATGGCTGCCAGGCTTTATGGCTGCTAAAGCCGGAAATGTATCTCTGTTATATTAATATACAAAACCCTATACAAAAAATTACATCTATGCAACCTTAATTATATAATAAATATGCAAGCAAATATGTAATAACGCATTAAATAACAAAATGGGCACATAAAATGCATTTATATGCCCATTAGTTTTTTGAAGGATATAATATTATTTCTGCTTACGGGGATCTCCGAATCCAAACCTTTCAGCTTCAGCATATATGTATTGTTAAACCATGGGATGACTTCCTTGATTTTATCAATATTTACTATATAGGAGCGATGGCATCTGAAAAAAACATTTCCGGGAAGCTTTTTCTGAAATTCTGAAATACTTGAGCACACAACAAACCGATTGTCTTCGGTACAAATATGAACCTCATGCTTTTGCGCCTCGCAATAACATATATCACAAACGTCAACAACGGACATCTTATTGCTGCTCCAAAGGGCAATCTTGTTCTTGCTGCACT
Source organism: uncultured Clostridiaceae bacterium (assembly GCA_964447145.1). Taxonomy (GTDB): domain Bacteria; phylum Bacillota; class Clostridia; order Lutisporales; family Lutisporaceae; genus BRH-c25. The sequence goes on along the minus strand of CAYURW010000017.1, from coordinate 10,063 downwards.
TTTCGGAGCTGCCTTCAAGCCTTTGGAGCATACCGATCATCCTGCTTTCGGAATACGGTTTGAGGATATAATCGAAGGCTGCAACTTCGAAGGCCTCAAGGGCATATTCGCTATAGGCGCTTATAAACACAAATACAGGTTTTATCGCAGAGGCATTCACCACCCTGCTGAATGACATTCCATCTAACTTTGGCATATTTATATCGAGAAAAACAACGTCGACAGGATGCTTTTGGACATACTCAAAGGCTTTGATACTGTCATCAAAAGAATCCATTATTTTTATAGAGCTGAAATTTGTGATGAAATAGCTTAATTCCTGTATGGATGGGACCTCATCATCAACAATAATGCAATTCACGGAATCACCTCCGTTTCAATTTCCGCTTGCGCAAATTGTGTACAACACACTGCGAGCGTTTGATGAAATAAATCTGATACTTAACATTACTTACCGTTATCGCTGAGGACAAAGCTGATTTTTGTGCCAATATCAGGGCGCTCAATGATAAGCCCTGTATTATAGATATGACGCAATCTGGCATCTACGTTGGACATGCCTATCTTATTCTCAAAGGCCTCTCCGGACTCTATCCTGTCAATGATAGCCTGGGGTATGCCAATGCCGTCATCTTCTATTATTACCTCAACCTCGTGGGAGTTATGTCTTCTAACACATATCCTTACATTTCCCGAACCCGAACCTTTGAGAATCCCGTGCTTTATTGAGTTTTCAACGAGGGGCTGAATAATAAGAGAGGGGATTTTAATATGAATGCTCTTATCTATGTCATAAATTACGTTGAGCTTGTCTCCAAACCTTGCTTTTTCTATTTCCACATAGGATTTTACCTGTTGAAGCTCCTTGCTTATGTCAACGAAGGTGCTTGTCTCTTCTATATTATACCTCAAATAAGATGACAGGCTGACGATTAATTCCCTGGCATTGTCCGGGTTGACCCTTAAAAGGGCGATTATTGTGTTCAGCGCATTGAACAGGAAATGGGGGTTGATTTGGGCCTGCAGCGCCTTGACCTCCGCTTTTGCAGCCAATTCCCTCAGCTTGCCGACCTTGCTTATTTCAAGCTGTGTTGATATTAGCTGGGACAGGCCGATAGCAAGTATTTCATGGGTAAAGGATATTCCGTTTCTTTTTGCATAATATAGCTTCAGCGTGCCCATGACCTCGTCTCTTTCTTTAAGGGGAACTATGAGAGCGGATTTGAGAGGGCAGTCCTTTGAGGAGCATTCGATTTCCTCGGGAGAATTCAATATAAGTATATGCCCATCTCTTATAGCCTGGGCTGTTGCTGAGGTTTGGATGGGTTCGCCGCTTATATGGTGTTCAGAGCCCAATCCTACATGGGCCAGAATCGTAGTTTTGTCGGTTATTGAAACTGCGGCGGCTCCCGTAGAATCCTTTATAATGGAGCAAATTTTCCTCATTGAATCTCCATTTATTTCTCTGAAGTACGGCAGGGTTTTATTTGCTATTTCAAGGGCAAGCTGGGCCTGCCTGGCGGCTATCTGCTCTTTTTCGCTAAAGCTTTTTTGTATAAGGAGAATTAGAATGCAAATACCCAGAGCATTTGTCAAACTCATTGGGAAATATATACTTTTAACAATTTTAAGGGCACTTTCGTAGGGCTTTGATATCATAAGAATCAAAAACATTTCAATGCTCTCAATTACAATACCGCCCAAAAACCCATAAAGCCACCTTTTGGACCTGTCTCCCTTTTTATATATCAATGCAGAAAGGCATCCTGCAAGAATCGTCGTTATTGCACAAGGGACGGAGGTTATACCCCCTATATCATAGAGAAATCTGTGAAGCCCGGCAATGATGCCGGATACAATACCTACAAAAGGTCCGCACAGTATGCCTCCGGCCATTATTCCTATTATTCTCGTATTTGCAATTGCTCCATATACATTGGTGCCGGCATAGGTACTGATTATTCCAAAAATAGAAAAGGTTACAGACAGTACAATAAGGTCAGCCCGTTTGAACTCATCCTTATGGATTATCTTTTTGAATATGGGCAGATTAGAAATGAAAAAAGCCAGTATAATTACATAAATCAGGTTGTTAAGTAAATTCCTGTATATATCTATCATTTATCAGCACCTGTGACTTATTATTGTAATGTGCACGCCCTTTCTACATTATTTTAACTTTTTTCGCCGATATCCGCAAGTAATATATATGGGATTTGGAAGTTGATTCTTCACATCTCAAATAGAATATTACAGAGGGAAGAAGAGTTCAAAAATTAAACAGTCATGTAAAAAAGTGTACAAATATCGAACGGCAATAGCTTTTCCTATTTCTGTATCCCGCAATATTGCTTAACCTAAATTTTGGCACAAGACTTGCAATATTTTCCATAGCACATAAAACGCACAAGGAAGATGCTGAAGTACCCGCAACTTGGCGCACAATTGCGCGAATGCTCCTTGAATATTTTTGTAATAAAGCCTCATTATTAATAATAACAATATTCTAAATAGGAAAAGCAACATGCTTAAGGCAGCGTTGATAGTTGGAGACAAGTTTTACCTACTAATGGCTGTATTCCAAATTAATATAGCAATAAATAAAAAAGGGGGAAATATGATGCTTAAGAGAAAACTTATTGTCAATGGTGTGGAGAGGACTGTGATTGCAGACCCCGAAGCGACTTTGGCGCAATACGTGAGGAAGCAGCTTTGTCTTACAGGCACAAAGGTTGGATGCGGAAAAGGCGAATGCGGATCATGTACTGTCGTAATGAACGGCAAAGTAGTCAGATCCTGTATAGTCAAGATGAAAAACGTCCCGGATGAAGCAGAGGTGATAACCATTGAGGGCATAGGCTGTAAGGATAACCTTCATCCACTGCAGCTGGCATGGATGGTTCACGGCGGTGCACAGTGCGGATTTTGCACACCCGGCTTTATTATGTCCGCCAAAGCTTTGCTTGATCAGAATGTGAATCCTTCAAGAAATGAAGTAAGAGAATGGTTCCAAAAAAATAAAAATGTCTGCAGGTGTACAGGGTACATACAGCTTGTCAATGCAGTTATGGATGCCGCCAGAATTCTCAGGGGCGAGATAAAGATGGAAGACTTGTGGTTCAAATTGGAAGAAGGCGCCAGCATGCTGGGTTCCAACGCAATACGCCCTTCGGCCCTTGCAAAGGTAACGGGGACATGGGATTTTGGAGCGGATCTGGGGTTAAAGCTGCCTGAAAACACCCTGCATATCAAGCTGGTCCAGGCAAAGGTATCCCATGCCAATATTATATCCATAGACACCTCTGAGGCTGAAAAAATGCCCGGAGTGTTCAAGGTCATCACCCATAAGGATGTGCCGGGGACAAACAGGATAAACGGCCTTGCATTCCCTCAGAACAAAGGGGACGGCAAAGAGAGGCCCATACTTAATGATAAAAAGGTGTTCCAGTTCGGGGATGCTTTGGCAATGGTGCTTGCAGATACTCCAACCCAGGCGGAGGAAGCGGCCGGGGCGGTCAAGGTGGAGCTTGAGGAACTGCCTGCATACATGAGCGCGCCTGAAGCTATGGCAGAGGATGCAATAGAAATTCATCCCGGGACACCGAATATATATTTTGAGACTCACAGGATAAAGGGTGAGGATACGGTACCGCTGATGGAAAGCCTTCCCTATGTCATAGAGGATGATTTTTATGTTGGAAGGCAGCCCCATCTTGTCCTTGAGCCGGATGTAGGCTTTGCTTATATTGATGAGGGAGGAAGCCTTATTGTCCATTCAAAAAGTATAGCCATGCACTTCCACCATCTTATGACGGCTGAAGGCATAGGAGTAGCTCCCGATAAGTTCTTTATAGTACAAAATCCTACAGGGGGCACCTTTGGATACAAGTTCAGCCCGACCAATGAGGCGTTGCTCGGGGTAGCCGCACTGGTATCAAAGAGGCCGGTATTCCTTGAGTTCAACATGTATCAGCAAATTACATATACAGGTAAGAGATCCCCCTTCTTTATTCACCTTAAATACGGAGCTGACAAAGACGGAAGGCTAAAGGCAATGGAAGCCGACTGGTCTGTTGATCATGGTCCGTACTGCGAATTTGGCGATCTTGTTACAATGAGAGGCACCCAGTTCATAGGTGCCGGCTATGATATTCCAAACAGCAGGGGCACAGGGAGAACGGTTGCAACGAACCATGCATGGGGCTCGGCCTTCAGGTCCTATGGTTCACCTCAAAGCTTGTTTGCAACAGAGGTATTATCGGATATGATGGCCGTAAAAGTTGGAATGGATCCCCTTGAATTCAGATATCTGAATGTGTACAGGGAAGGCTCAACAACGCCTACCGGCTGTGCACCCGATGTTATCGCATTTCCTCAGGCCATCGACAAAATCAGGCCTTTGTATAAAAAAGCCAAAGAAAAGGCAAAAGAAAAGAACAAGGGAAGTGGTAACATCAAATACGGAGTTGGTATATCCCTCAATATGTACGGCTGCGGCCTTGACGGCGCTGATTCCTCCGAGATCTGGGCAGAGCTGACAAAGGAGGGGGTTACCATAGGCGCTTCCTGGGAGGATCATGGACAGGGAGCCGATATGGGGGTATTGACCCACGCATATGAATCATTGAGGCCTCTTGGCATTAATTACAAAAATATAAAGCTGGTCTTAAATGATATGAGGGTGACCCCAAACAGCGGACCCTCCGGCGGAAGCCGTCAGAATGTTGTTACGGGTAATGCCATAGGAGCAGGCTGCAGAAACCTTATGGAAGCTATGAGAAAACCCGATGGCAGCTTCAGGACTTACGATGAAATGGTTGCGGAGGGACTGCCCTTAAGATACGTGGGCAAATGGACCGCCCCGAATACTGCCTGCGACGTTGCCACAGGGCAGGGGGATCCCTTCTCTACATACATGTACGGCGTGCTTATGACGGAAGTGGCTGTCGATACCGCCACGGGAAAAACCGCAGTAGATAAAATGACCATAGTGTCGGACTGCGGTACAATTGTCAACAAACCCGTAATAGAAGGCCAGATATACGGCGGTCTTGCACAGGGGATAGGTCTGGCGCTCAGTGAAGATTTTGAGGATCTGAAGAAGCATACGACACTTACCGGCTGCGGGATCCCGGAGGTAATGGACGTACCTGACGACATCCGGATTATACATCAGGAAACTCCGAGACCCAACGGACCCTTCGGAGCCTCGGGGGTGGGGGAGATGCCCCTTTCCGCGCCCCACGCCTCGGTTATAAATGCAATATATGATGCCTGCGGCATCAGGATAAAGCATCTGCCCGCATATCCCGAAAAGGTTTTGGCAGCCTTGAAGGAGCTTGAAAGATAATACCCCGGCAAAATAAACAGGCTGGAATACGGGATTGGGAGCAAACCTCCCAATTCCTGTATTTTAGCGGAGGAGATGAATCAATGGATCTGGACAAACTGCTTGAAACAAGTGACAGCTGCATACATGAGGAGCCGCCGGCATGTACTTCAAACTGCCCCATCCACATGGATGTCATTGCCTTCATCACGGAAATGGAAAAAGGGGAGTATGTCAAAGCCTATAAAGTGATGGAGAAAAGGATCCCTTTTGCGAGGATCATAGGCAGCATATGCGACCATCCCTGCGAGGGAGTCTGCATAATGGGAGGCTGCGGAGGAGCAATCAAAATATCCGATCTGGAGAGGACTGCCATAGCCTATGGATTCTCCCCGCCGAAAAGAACCCTTCCGATACCTAAGAACAAAGGGAGGGTGGCAGTTGTCGGAGGAGGGATAAGTGGGATAACGGCGGCCTTTGATCTTGATAAAAAAGGTTACCGGGTCACCTTATTCGAAAAAACAGAAAGGCTCGGCGGGGGAATCCGGGACTATGAAGGTACTGTCCTCAGAAAAGAAGTAATAGATGAGGAATTAAGGAATCTGGTCGAACAGGGGATCAAGGCAGAGCTGAACACTGCCGTAGATAAAAGAAGGCTTATGGAGCTAATGGAGGAATACGATGGTGTGTACCTGGGGACCGGGGTATGGAATGAGGAGCTAAGTATTAACCCTGAAACATTCCAGGTGGGGGAAACTTCTTTATTTGCCGGGGGAGGCCTGTTAAAGGGGAATGATTCGCTGATATTTTCCGTAAGCTCGGGCAGAAGGGCGGCAATATCCATTGACAGGTTCATAAAGAAAATTTCCATGACTGCTTCCAGAGAGAGAGAAGGGCCCTTTGAGACCCCTTTGAAATATGAGGTTGAAGATGAGGCTGCAAGGGAGGCAGGAAGATGCCTTAAGTGCAGGTGCAGAAAGTGCATTGAATCCTGCAGCCACTTAACAAGCTTTGGTATATCCCCAAAAAGCTACATGAGGCAGATAAATCAAAGCGAGAGGATAATCCTTGGGACCCATTATGCAAATAAAATGATCAACTCCTGCACCATGTGCGGATTGTGCGGGGAGGAATGTTTTAAGGGCATAAGCATGAAGGATGTCATACAGGAAACAAGGGAGAGTATGGTATTGCGAGGCAAAATGCCTGTTTCTGCCCACGATTTTGCCCTGAAGGATATGAAATTCAGCAGCAGTAAAAGGTTTTCAATGGTGAGAAAACAGCCGGGAGGTACCGGTAAGACAGAATTTCTTTTTTATCCGGGATGTCAGCTTCCGGCATCTTATCCGGAATATGTGGAGGAGACATATAAATACCTTATTTCCAATATGGAGGGCGAAGTGGGAATTTTTCTCGGATGCTGCGGCTCCCCTGCTGATTGGGCAGGAAGGCAGGATCTGTTGAAGGAAAATATTGAAAAAGTGAAGAAAGTATGGGAAGATATAGGCAGGCCGGTGTTTATTTTAGCATGTTCCAGCTGTTGCAGCATATTTGAAAAGTATCTTACTGAAATTGCTTTTGTTTCGGTATGGGAAATATTTGCCCGGAAAGGGCTGCCTCGTAGCGGGGGGATTTCGGACAAAGGTGTCTTAAGCGTGCATGATGCATGTGCCACAAGGTATAACAGCAAAATACACAACAGCATCAGAGAAATTGCCTCTCATTCAGGATATAGAATACAGGAACTGAAATATTCAAGGGATAGAACAAAATGCTGCGGGTATGGGGGCTTGGTATACTTTGCCAACAGGGATCAGTCTGCGGCCTTTATCAATGACAGGATCAGAGAAAGCAGCAGTGATCTGCTGGTTTACTGTTCCATGTGCAAGGACTTGCTTGTCAGCGGAGGCAAAAGGACCTTTCACATTTTGGATCTGATATTCGGAGATGACATGGAAAGAGCGGCCCTTAGAAAAATGCCCAATTTGTCCGAGCGGCAAAAGAACAGAGCGCAGTTGAAGATCAAATTATTAAGGGATATGTGGGGGGAAGAGCCCGGTAAGAATCCGGAGCGGCAGGAGAGCCTTAATATTATAATACCCGATAATATTTGGGAACTGATGGAGGAACGGTATGTCCTTCTGGAGGATATAGAAAAAGCCATTATTAATGCCCAGAGAAACAGGGAAAGGTTTTTTAATCCCGGAGAGGGCAGCTATTTAACAAGATTGAGGCTTGATAATGTTACATATTGGGTGAAGTATGAGGAAAAAGGCAATGAGATCCTGATAAAAAACGTATACAGTCACAGAATGGAAGTAGTGGAGGAATAGGAATGAACAGGGATCAGGGTAAAGGTACTGCATGGATCTGTGATAAATGCGAGAAAGAGTTGGTGCCGGGCAAGGTCAGGGTACGGTATCTGGAGGGGAATTTTGAAGTTGAGTTGATGAAATGCCCTCTGTGCAATATGGTGTTTATAGAGGAAGACCTGGCATTGGGCAAAATGCTTGAGGTGGAAAAAGGATTGGAAGACAAATGAAACACTTCATACATTATTATCGAGAGAGGGGATATTTTAATGAATGATCTGGCGTTCAAACTATTCAAGCTTTCATCCTCGGGATTTTGCTGCACGCAAATAATGCTGAAGCTGGCACTGGATGAGGAAGGAAAAGAAAATGACGACCTGCTCAGGGCTGTAAGGGGATTGTGCAAAGGCATCGGAGGCACCCAAAAAACCTGCGGGGTGCTGACCGGAGGGCTGGGGATACTGGGTCTTTATGGGGCTAAGGGAAAGGACACTGAATATCAGAAAAAGGATTACTCCGATATGGTAAGGGAGTATATGGAATGGTTTGAAGGTGAGTTTGGAAGCGAAGAATGCAGAGATATTATCGGAGACCATAGCTTTGCCGGGGATGAAGGAGAAAGCGGCTATATGGTCAAATGCGGTGATATTTTGCTGAAGGGCTACGGAAAAATAGTGGAAATATTGACGGAACACGGCTATGATTACGGGAGCAGGGAATGATAATGAAGCTTACACCTCTTGAAAGCTGGGCCATGGAAAAGACCGGCATCAAAGAGAGAGATAAGGAAGCATTGGTTTCCTGGCAATTGGGAAAAATAAGGGAAACAGTTGCCTATGCAAAACAGAACAGCGCCTTCTACGGCAGGCTCCTTAAAGGTGTTCTGGAAGAAGACCTTTGCTCCGCAAAAAGCCTGGAGAGCATACCTTTTACCCTTCCGCAGGACATCAGGAATGACCCTCTTGGATTTTTATGCGTGCCCCAAAAAAAAGTGGCAAGGGTAGTGACCTTGAATACCTCAGGTACAAGCGGCGAAGATAAAAGGCTGTTTTTTACCGAAGAGGATCTTGACCTTACCATAGATTTTTTCAAATGCGGGATGAGCTGCCTTACTGATGAAACAGACAGAGTCCTGGTCCTTTTGCCGGGAAATGCATATGGCAGTATAGGGGACTTGTTGAAAAAGGCTCTGGCATTGTCCAATATTGAATGCATTGTGCATGGGGTGCTTAAGGATCCGGATGAGGCCGCCGCATGTATAACAGAGAGGGGCATAACCTGCATTGTTGGTATCCCCATGCAGGTACTGAAGCTAAGCAGGGTCAGAGGCGACGTATTCCGGAACAATATAAAAAAGATACTTCTGAGCACTGATTACGTACCTGACGCAGTAGTTTATGAATTGTCGCACAAATTCGGTTGCAAGGTGTTCAACCATTATGGAATGACGGAGATGGGTTATGGGGGAGGAGTCGAATGTGAAGCCTTGAATGGATATCATATGAGAGAGGCGGATCTGTATTTTGAAATTATTGACCCTTATACAGGCAAGGCTGCGGAAAAGGAGCAATACGGGGAAGTTGTTTTTACAACTCTCACAAGGCAGGCTATGCCGCTGATACGATACAAAACAGGGGATATAGCATCTTTTTCTTCGGCTTCCTGTACTTGCGGGACATTTCTCAATACGATGAAAAAGGTGCTTGGAAGAATGGAAAACAGGATCCTTCTTGGAGAAAACCGTTTTTTATACTTGAGGGATTTGGATGAAATAATCCTGCCCTTTGGGGAAGTTTTGGACTATAAGGCCTATTTGGAGGATAAGGGCGAATTCCTGTTGGAATTGACCGTAAAAGACAGTGCCGGCTCTGCAGGGCTCAGGGACAAGGTGGCTCAAAGGGTGCTGAAGCTTCTTCCAAAGGAGCCGGAATACAGGCTGAATGTTGTGGCAGTAAGGGCAGAGAATAAGCCGGGATAACCAATAGCATGATAAAAAGAAAAATCATTGATTGCCGTAAGGAGAGATAAAATGAAAAATCTATATGAACTGATAAACGAACAACTGGACAATAAAGAGAGCTTTGTACTGGCCACGATTTTAGAAAAATCAGGTTCAGCCCCCAGAGAAGAGGGCACAAAGATGCTGGTGCGAAAGGATCTTTCAATCGGAGGGACTATAGGAGGCGGGATTTCCGAAGCCATGACAATTAAACTTGCAGCCGGGGTATTTAATAATGGGATGTACATCCTTAAGAAATTTGTGATGTCCAATAAGGATGCAGAAGACCTGGGCATGGTGTGCGGAGGGGATATTAATGTATTGATAGAATATGTGGATTGCGGCGACCCTTTAATAGTCGATATATTCAAAAAAGCTATTGAGCTGAAAAATTGCGGCACTGATTTTGTTATGGCAACAAGA
>CAYURW010000016.1:2285-32131 GCA_964447145.1 uncultured Clostridiaceae bacterium | reverse complement strand
TGTAAACGATTTTAATTTCTTTGACCTAATAATGCTGTGCCACACCCCCTTTTAACATATCTTTCTCCGTTATTTAGGGTAACAACTTAAAGCGTTCCTAAATAAGCCCTCTTGACATATGAATTGTTCAATAGTTTTTTACCTTCGTCCTCCAAAACTATTTTTCCTTTTTCATATACATATCCATGATCCGCAATGTTCAGAGCAGCGAAGGCATTCTGTTCTACTAGTAAAATTGTCAATCCCTGCTTGTCCCTTAAATCCTTAATTTTGTTTATTATTTCTTTAACTAGAATCGGTGATAATCCTAATGAGGGTTCGTCGAACAGGACTACCTCCGGTTTTGAAATTAGTGCCCTAGCTATTGCCAACGCCTGCTGCTCCCCTCCGCTCAGGCTTTGTGCCAGCTGGTTTTTACGTTGTCTTATAATTGGAAACATATCCATTAACGATTCTATATCCTTTTGCACTGAGTCCTTGTCATTTCTTGTAAATGCGCCCATTTCCAGATTTTCCAGGACGGTCATCTCAGGCCAAAGCTGTCTGCCCTCAGGGCAATGTGCTATACCCAGCCTTACAATACGCCCCGGAGTAGTTGTGCTTATATTTTTTCCCTTAAACAGAATACTGCCTTTCCTAGGTTTTAACAACCCGGAAATGGCCTTTAGCGTAGTAGTCTTACCTGCTCCATTTGCACCTATTATCGTTACTATTTCTCCTTGATTTACCTTAAGGGTTATATCCGTCAGTGCCTGAGAATCGCCATAAAAAACATCAATATTACTAATTTCCAGCATTTTCAGCATCCCTCTCTCCCAAGTAAGCTTCAATAACCTTTTCATTTTGAGAAATTTCGTGTGCTTTACCTTCTGCAATCTTATTACCGAAGCTCAGTACAATTATCTTATCTGAAATTGACATAACCATGCCCATGTCATGTTCAATCAAAAGTATTGTTGTTCCCTTTTTTCTAAGTCCTTCTATTAATTCCATCATCCATTTTGATTCTTGCGGATTCAGTCCTGCCACAGGTTCATCCAACAACAGCATTTTAGGGCTGGATACCATTGCTATAGCCACACCTAAAACCCTCTGTTCACCATGGGAAAGATTCTTGCATAACCATTGCTTTTTTTCACCTAAACCAAAGTAGTCCAATGTATCTTCACATATCTTTTTTAACCGGCTTTCCTCATTGTAGAACTCTTTATTCCTGGTAATAATACTAACAATATTTGTATTTGCTAATATATGGGTCCCTATCATCGCTGCTTCAATAACAGTAATATTAGGAAAAACCTTAACTTTTTGAAATGTTGTAATCATGCCCATCCTAGCTATTTGAAACGGAGGAGTCTTTGTGATATCTTTGCCATCAAATGTCACCTTCCCTGATGTAGGGGGTTCTATACCGGTAAGCATAGAAAATATTGTTGTCTTTCCGGCCCCGTTTGGGCCAATCAAACTTACAATTTCCCCTTCTTCTACCTCAAATGAAACATTATTTACTGCGCACAACCCTTCAAATTTTTTTGTTAGATTACTTATTTGTAGAAGACTCAAGTATATTCCCCCCTTTGTTCAAATGCTTACTATACCAATCTTTAAAAGTTGGCACTAATCCCTTAGGTATAAAAAGTGCTAGTATTACAAGTATTACTCCAAAGATCGGCAACCTTAAATCGTCAGCAATTCTAAGGTATTCAGGCAATACAGTGAATATAAAAGCACCTATTATGGGGCCGATTATAGTCCCTTTCCCTCCCATAACGGCCATTACCAAGAGTGTTATTGTAATGCTGAAAGATAAGGCTTCGGGGCTTAAAAAATTTATATAATGTGCATATAAGCTTCCGGCCAACCCCGCAAGAGATGACCCTATAACAAACGCAATTAAGCAATACCTAAACGGATTAACACCGAGAGATTCTGCAAAAAGCTCGTTCTCCCTAATCCCAATCCAAGCTCTGCCTATCCTAGAGTTCGCTATCTTGCTTGCCAGATAATACACCAAGATAAGAAAAAACAAAACAATATAATAGTACTTTGCTTTTGTCTCAAATTCAAAGGATCCAATCTTAAATAAAGGTATTCTGGCCAACCCCATAGGCCCATTAGTAAGCTTTATCCAGTTCAGTGCAATTAGATGGGCGATCCCTGAAAAGGAAAAACTCATGATTAAAAAGGATGTACCCCTGGAGCGCAGACTAATGTAACCTATCAGAAAACTCAATGCTGCGGTCAGCAAAATAGATAGGAGCAATGCCAACCATGTTGATATTCCGAGATTAATTGCTAACAGTGACGATGTATAAGCCCCAATCCCAAAGAAAGAAGCCTGAGCAAGGCTTAAAGTCCCCGCAAATCCCATCATTAAATCCAAACCAATTGCCATATATGAATAAATGCATGCCATAATTACAAGGTGCAGCATATATTGATTCCGAATTACCGCTGGAACCAATAACGATAATAAAATGATAATCAGTGGTTTATATTTTAACAATCTACTTCTCATACTTATACTAAACCTCCTTCAGTAAGCAGTCCCCAGGGTTTTTATCAGCCGCCCATTCTCGCTAACTTTTTACCAAATAACCCCTGCGGTTTAATAAGCAAAACAAGAACCAAAATAACAAATCCAATTGCATCCTTGTATTCAGAGGAAATGTACGTGCCTCCAAAGCATTCAACTATACCTAATATATATCCGATAATTATTGCTCCTGCCACGCTCCCCCGTCCTCCTGTCACAACCACAACCCAAGCTATGGTTATAGCTTTAACACCCATGGTCGGCTCAAGTATAAATATCATCGAAAGCAGCCCTCCTGCTATCCCAGCCAGCATTGAGCCCAACATCATATTTAATGTGTATATTTTTTCCGTTTCAATTCCGGCTAAAAGCGCTGCGTTCGGGTTTTGGAAAGTTGCCCTGAAGGCTTTGCCAATCTTGGTGCTTTGAATAAAAAATCTTAAAAGGAATATAACAAATATGGAGGATACTATTATTGTAAGCCGCGAGTATGTTAACATGGTCGAACCCAAAGATATGCCTCCTATAAAAGGGGGAATCATTGTCTTGGGGTCCGCACCCCAAATAATTCTAGCCCCGTTCATAAAGAGTATCGATAACCCAATGGTCAATAATGTGGATGTGCTTGTATCCTCGCTGCGAATTCTGCTGAATATCAACCTATCTAATATAAAACCCAATAACATTGTCCCAATGGCGGAAACTACCAAAGCACCAAAGTATCCCAAGCCAAAACCATTGAAAACTGTTAAAATAATATAACATAAGAATGCCCCTATCATATACAGCTCACCATGGGCGAAATTAATAATGTTCATCTGACCAAAAATCATAGTATGCCCTATAGCTATTAATGAGTATCCGCTTCCAATTACTATTCCGTTTATTAACAATTGATTGAACATACCCACTGCCCTCCTTATACAAACCGAATACTAATATAATAAGACCAACATGAAAAGCCCCGTCATCATATATAGTCACATATACTTTCTGTAGTGGGGAGGATCTTCTCGTATGGATATCTATGCACTAACCAGTATATATAACATTAAGAATTAAGCTGCGGCAGCTTTTCACTCTTGCATTTTTATTTTAATCTAGGCACAAACTGTCCCATTCCAGGTTTTCCAACTACCTTACCGTCTTTAACAACTATTTGTCCCCTTACCATAACAGTTTCAGGAACACCCTTTATCTTCCATCCATCATAAGGGGACCATTTGCATTTTGATATAACCTTATCATTTGATATGATTTCTTCTTTTTCCATATCTAAAATTACAATATCAGCGTCGGAGCCGACTTGAATAATTCCTTTTTGAGGGTAGAGCGCATATATTTTCGCAGGGTTTTCGCACATAGCTTCTACAACTTTATTAAGGCTTGTCTTTCCGTTATTTACCCCGTTCAACATAAGCCTCATGGAGGTTTCAACGCCAGGTATGCCATTTGGCGCATCCCATATATTCTTTTCCCCGGGAAGCTTACTTGATTTAGGGAATGGGCAATGGTCAGAACCAATAACAGTAACATAACCCTTGTCAAATAACTTCCACATTTTTTCCACGTCTTCTTTACTTTTTAGAGGCGGAGTAAATTTTACCCATGGTCCCTTTTCCGCCAAATCGTCAGTCGTCAAATTAAAGTATTGGGGGCAGCTTTCTGCATATATTTTATAGCCCTGATCCCTTGCATCTTTTAACCTTTCAAGTAAATGGGGCTGACTTACGTGAGCAATTACAACCTTTACCCCGGTTTTTTTCGCAACAGCCATAACTGTTTCAACAGCAATTTCCTCTGCTAAAGCCGACCTCCACTCTATATGTGATAAATAATCCGTCCTGCCTTCACTTTTTAGTCTTTCCTCGTTTGCCGTGCATATGCTGTCATCCTCACAATGTATGAGCACAGTGCCGCCTATTCTTGCAATTTCTGTGAATGCCTCCTGAAGATAACCCGAAAACATTGCTTTTACCCCATGCAGGTTACATGTAAAGAGCTTAAAACCAGTTATTCCCGCCTTCCACATATCCTCAAGTTTATCTACATTATCCGGAGAACCGCCACCCTTTAGTCCAAAATCCACAACAGCCTTATCTTTTAAATATTCTACTTTTTCAAAATGCTCCTTGACAGAATACACGGCAGGCATAGTTCTATGGTGGTCTATTATTGTTGTTATTCCCCCATAAGCTGCTGCTGCAGTACCAGAGGAAAATTCCTCCCTGTCGGTATATCCCGGATCCATCATATGGGTATGCCCGTCAACACCGCCGGGTATAATATACTTCCCCTTTGCATCAATTACTTTTTCCAAATGATAATCGACTTTTTCATTTGGATCTAATATAGCTGCTACCTTCCCATCCTTAATCAGCACATTTCCCTTGCATTCTCCCTTAGAATTCACAATTACTCCGTTTTTTATCAGCATATATCCTTTATTCATTTCGTCAACACCTCGTATAAAAATGGTTTTCTGTCGAGGACTACATTAGTCCCCGGTACAACTGTTTTTGATTTGCTCAATGCCGTAACAATCATTGCCGATGTGCTTTGATCAATGCCACTAATTGTAGATGCTATTATCCTGCCGTCAGGATTAATTATGGTGCTAAAATCTTTTTCGTCTTTGCCACCGATCCTGATTAAAAATATTTTGTTTTCGGAAGCCCTGGTTCTCGTTACCAAATTAGCCTTTGTGTCAGTGCTGCCGTCATACCAGAGTACAATGGCCGCCCCTTCCAGCATAAGGCATCTGGCTGCTTCAGGTATAAGACCCTCCTCATCGTGCATAATACCAATTTTACATAATGGAGTATCAATAACCGTACCGCCTGTGCTGAATATTTTGTCCTTTGAAAAAATTACTGCTGATTTTGATCCGTAATCACCCTCTCCGTTATAACCGCTAATTGAAACCAAAGTATCAGATCGCGATATGTATGTCCTAATTGTATTTATGCATGTTATTAAATCCATTCCCCTTTCTAATTGGGGAAATATGATTAATGAACAGTCCTGATCCTCCAATACCTTAATAAAATCCGCTGCCTTATTTATGAATTCTTCATACATGGAATATTCAAACTGTATTACTGCAGTCTGCATTTCTGTATTCCGAACCAGTACCGGTTCAATCATATCTTTATAAATTGGAAGTTCTTCAGTTGGCTTTGTTAATATGCTATATGTATTTGGGTTCCTACGGGGCAGTTTTCTCTTGGATACCACCGAATCTATCTCAGCGTATACTATCTCTTCCTTATCCGGTGACGCTGAGGCTACTATTTCCCCTTCCGGATTTATGATACAGCTGCTGCCGGCATACAGTATGCTGTTTGCCTCTAATCCAACCTTATCAGCCATTGCAATCCATACCCCATTTTCTAAAGCCCTAGTGGGTAGCATATATTCAGCTTGAGGATTTGTAAGCTTTGATGAATCATTTCCTGTAGAAGTCAAATTCGCCGGATCTATAATTAGGTCTGCCCCTTTCAGAGCTAATATCCTGGCTATCTCGGGGGCTCTTCCGTCTGCACATATCATCATGCCGACCTTGCCAAAATCTGTTTCTGCTATTCCGAACTCAGTACCGCTACTGAACCACTTTCTATCAAAATGCCAAAGGTTGCACTTACTACAGTTAAGAATTATTTCACCATCTCTGTCAAAAAGCAAACCGCCATTTACTATTTTATTGTCCTTCTTTAATGCTGTACCTATTGCAATATACGAGCTATATAGCATTGCTTTAGCAGAAACATCCCTGACAAACTCATCAAGATGTTCCAAGGCCGTATTGGCCGTTTCCATGTTATAACCTAAGTAATAGGCAGGGTATGCGCATTCAGGCAATACCATCAAGTCAACATTCATTGCTGCCGCCTCATCTATCAAGAAAAGGATATGTTTCCAAGTCTCTTTAAAGCTATTGACATCTTTCGCAATTTGTTGTATACAAACTATTTTCATACAATCACCCTTTATAAGTTGTAAAATTATTATTATCAGTCTGTCCATTATTAATATATATTCTGTTTTACCACATATAATCCTTTATGTTTTTCCACAAATATTTTACTGATTCTTCGTGGTTTCGACTAATTTGATTTTGTTAATTTAACAACTCATGAGAGAGTAGCAGCAACCGGAAGGCTGTGGAGATACGTCCAAGTATAGGGAGATATTTCTGTCAAAATGCGTACGCCAATGCAAAAACATCTACAATAATATATGTCAGGATATCTCCGGGAAAATATCGGATAATCTTTTCTATCAGTAGTCTATATCGAACAGAACAAAGGCGGCTTCGCCGCATTTGATGCCCATGTGCCTTTTCCGAACATAGTGAGGAAATAATGGCACGGGCACTTAAAACAGGTTTTTTTATTGTATAGGAAAGTTATACTTTCCTATACAATAAAAAAACCTGAAAATCCGATTAATACGGACATTCAGGATAAAAGTAAAGCCATTTTTTCGAGCAGTTATTGGCTCATCAGCAAATATATCTTCACCTTCATAAAGTATAACTATTTCTTTATCGGCGTTTGTTACCAAATCTTTAGTTCTTGCCTGCATTGCCCCTGCAGTTCTCTTTTGACACAATCTATTTGAAATATCCAGTCTTTCTGACAGCTGCTATTATTACAAAGGCTATTGCCATGCTGGCTGAAAATTGTACAACATTACCCCACATACTGAACAGCGGCTGCTTTATATTCCAGATTATTATTGCCTCTGCAATATAATATCCGAGTATCATCCATATTCCCCCGAGGAGCATTCCCGCTGCATTTTTCAATATGCTTTCCCCTTTGGAACCTCCTGCGTTTGCCAGACCCCCGGCAATAAGTCCCATTACTGCCTTTATTACAAAGGTATAGGGTGCCCATATAGAAAACCCTGAGAATATATCAAATATAGTCATCCCTATGGCCCCGGATACCGCTGCATATTTCCCCCCGAAGAGCACTGCCGAAAGAAAAATCATACTGTCTCCCAGGTGGATGACTCCGCCGTTGCCGTAAGGGATATGGATCGCCCATGCTGCAACAAAGGTCAATGCGGCTAAAAGGCCTGTCTGTATTACATTTCTGATATCATAGCTAACTGTGTTTAAATTTGATTTTTTTGTTTCCATTTGCTGTCGCCCCCATAAATCAATAATCCAGCATTATTCTATAATTCAATTATATAGGATTTGACAATGGGAACAATATGGAATCAGTATTTTAACGTACTTTGTCACCAAATTACTCTTAATTGTACCGATACACTCTTAACTATATTATTTTCTGATCGCTTTTTTCAGTTTTCTTTTGGGGTGTTTTTATATAATCTATATAATCAAGGCCTGCAATGGCCAAATGTGTAGCAACCTGCTCAATGGCATATAATGATATTATCTCCGCCAGCTGCAGCCTCAAAAACTGCTCTTCAATAGGTGTAAGAACGGAAAGAAGCTGCTGCTTTATTGACAATTCAAGGCTGAAGGGCTTTCCATAGGCAACGGAAAGCCTGAAAAACAGCAGCGGGTCTATCTCTATATCGCAGAGCCAGTCGTTGAAGAATTTGTTCAGTTCCTCGTATATTTCATTGAAAAGCAACTGTTTTGATTGGCTTTCTATCATAATGGCTTTGAAATTTTTTGTATGTTTTTTTAATGGGTTAATAAACAATGCAGAAATTATCACGGGATAGAAATCCTTGGCCTCATGAAGAAGTCTTTTATATTCTTCGGCGCTGATCAACCTTTTTTCATTGATATATCTCATCAATGCCTCAATGTTTTCCGAAACATAATAATTAAGGAAAATTGTTCTTAAGGTGCAAATAACACCGTGCAGTACAATGCTGTATATCTCTGAAGGAGTTTTGCTGTCTTCGGCAATTTTAAGCTTACCTCCGGAACCTTTGCTTTTTCGCATTTGTACACCTCCAAAGCATTTTACCTCTTTTTCCTATATATCTAATTATTTACATTTTCTATTTATCTATTCAGTTTTTTTAATGCATAAATTGACTAATTTTTCTATTCTTAATGTAATAATTAGTCAGTTTATCAATTATTGTATGTTTATATAAGCAGTCAAGTGAAATGTACATTCAGTTAGTGCAAAACATTTTTTTAGATTCATTTATGTAATTTGCGGCAAATAAACACTAATGTATATATGTTTCAACCCAAAGAAAATCAATATAGAATACGCCAGTAGACGGCTAATTAAAAACACCATATAACCTTTGGCATATTCTATGAATAAAGGAAAACATTGATACAAAATATATTAGCTGATGTCTATCCTAAAATGTCTAGGTAACATAATGCACAAGAAGTTCCCCGCCTCTTGACAAAGCATAGGTGGTGGGAGTTCACAATGAATAAATTGATTAATCTCCCAATAATACGTAATATATATAATATAGAACATGTTTAAGACATTGCATCAAGGTGTAGTAAGAATTCTATATAGATACGGGATACGGAGGACCATATGAAAAAAGATGCTGAATCAAGAGCAGGGCAAACCGAAGGCATACGCATAAACAAATACATAAGCGAAAAGGGAATATGCTCCCGGCGGGAAGCCGACGAGCTCATCAGGCAAAATAAAGTTACTATAAATGGCAATATGGCGGAAGCTGGCAGCAAGGTTTGTCCCGGGGATATAGTCAAGCTTGACGGAAAGCCCCTGAAGCCAAAAAGGCCTCCTGTATATTTGGCCTTTAACAAGCCTCCGGGCATTGTCTGTACAACAGATCGAAGCGAAAAGGACAATATCATTGATTTCATCGGCTACCCCGAAAGAATTTTCCCTGTGGGAAGGCTTGATAAGTACTCCGAAGGCTTGATCCTGCTGACCAGCGACGGGGATATAGTAAACAAAATACTGAGGGCCGGCAATAACCACGAAAAGGAATACATTGTTACGGTAAATAAACCCGTAACCGGGGATTTTATAAAATCTATGGCAGGGGGTGTGAGGATCCTGGGCACCGTCACCAGAAGGTGCAAGGTCACACAGATGTCAAAATATGTCCTCAGGATGGTCCTTACCGAGGGGATGAACAGACAAATAAGGAGAATGTGCGAAGTGTTTGGATACAAGGTTATAAATTTGAAGCGCATAAGAATAATGAACGTTGCCCTTGGCTCACTCCCCGAAGGAAAATGGAGGCATTTGACAACCGGAGAGCTTGAAGTAATTAACAGGCTGATATCAAAATCGGTAAAAACAAAAGAAGCATCGGAGAAGAGGTGACTTTGTCAATCTACCGGAACTTTTATTAAAATATACAGTCAAATACCATGTAGAACCAATAATCTGAAATGGGGGATCAAAATGAAAAAAGTATTATCCATTATTATAACCCTGGCAATACTGGGGGGAATCCTGACCGTAGGCCCCGTATCCGTCCTGGCGGATAATAATATTGAACTTGAAGAGGCCATAAAAGTCGCAAAAGACGCATTTAATTTTGACACTGCCGGCTATGAATTTAACAGCAGCTATTCGGAGACGCAATATGGGAAAAAACTCTGGTATTTGAACTGGTACTCCTCGGTCATAGGCGGCTCAAGCATGAACATCACAATAGACGCAGCAAATAAAGAAATAATAAGCATGTACCAATGGGAGAACATCCCTGCCCAATCAAGCAGAATACCTAAGTATACAAGGGAAGAGGCACTGAAGACAGCAGAAGAGCTGGCCCTTAGACTGCACCCCGTTAAATTCAAAGAGACAAAGCTTGTGGATGAATACAAAAACAGGCTCTTTATTCCCTATATCAATGACTCATACGTTTTCAACTTCATCAGAAAAGTAAACGGAATAGAATTTCCGGACAATTATATAAGGATAGAGGTTAATAAAAATACTCTCAAGACAAGGAGCTTTAACCTTGATTGGGACACCGTGATACCCATTCCCGACTCCAAAAAAGCGATCAGCTATGAGGCGGCCAGGAAAATATATGAAGAAAAGCTTGGCATTGAATTGGCATATCAGCTGATATATCCAACTGCAAACGGAGATCCAAAACCAGTACTTATATATAACCAAAAGTATTCCGACAAGCCTATTGATGCGCTTACCGGTGAAATAATCACCCAGCCTTACTACAATGCAATGAAGCAAATGGCCGGCGGAGGCGGGGACCAGAGTTATGCGGCCAACTATGCTCCCACGCCCCAGGAGCAGAGGGTCATAGATAACGCAGGAAAATATATAACAAAAGAGAAAGCCCTGGAACAGATAAAAAAGTATGTTCCTGTAGATAGCAGGTATAAGCTTAATGATTCAAGCTTATACGGGGGCCAGAAAATGGAGGATGCTGTCTGGAGCTTCAGCTGGAGTTTTAATGACAAAGAGAATAACACCTACAGTTATATATATGGCACAGTGGATGCTGTTTCCGGTGAGGTAAGAAGCTTTGGGGTCAATGACAGCGAAAATGAATACAAGTCCAACGTCATTCCAAAATATACCAAGGAACAATGCAAGAAAATTGCCGAAGATTTTCTAAAAAGTATTCAGCCGGTCAAATTCATCACCTCGGAATACAGGGAACAGAATGAATACAATTATGGCGACCCTGACAATATTCCAAACTACAATATGAATTATATCAGAAAAGAAAACGGAATCTCCGTTCCCTTTAACAACCTCAATGCAACAGTTAGTACCTATACCGGAAAGGTGACAAACTTCTATATGAACTGGCAGAACCTGAGCTTTCCCGAAGCGAAAGACATTATCAGCCTGGAGGATGCATACAAGAAGCTGTATGAAAAGCATAACCTTGTTCTTAATTATGCAAGAATGTATAATCATGAAAGATTTAACGAAAGTACAACTATAAGGCTTATTTATATGCCCGACAATTATTACGGAATGATCGATGCAAAAAGCGGACAGTTCATTGACTACAACGGTAAACCTGTAAAGGATTCCAATAAGGCTGAGTTTACAGATATTGATGGTCACAAATATGAAAATGATATCAAGCTGCTTGCAGAGATGGGAATCATTGATTCTGAAGAAAATAAGTTCAGTCCGGATTCAAAAATATCCCAGAAGTATTTTGTCAAACTGCTGATGAAATCGATACAGCCGGATTATTATCCCATGCCTTATCTCTCAGCAGAAGAAAACGAATATGATAAATACTACGAAAATGCTTTTATGCAGAACATATTAGCCAGAAATGACAAAAATCCGGAGGCTTGCGTAACAAGAATGGAAGGCTCAAAAATGACTGTTAAGGCTTTGGGTGTGGGTTTCATTGCAGACCTTGGAAATATCTTCAGTGCCAATTTCAAAGATGCTTCAGATATCTCCCGGGAGAACAAAGGCTATGCTGTAATTGCAGCTGCATTGGGCATTGTTGATGCAACGGGCGGAAGCTTTGGCCCCGATCACGAGCTTACAAAGGCAGAGGCAGCAAATGTACTCATTAACCTCCTGAGAGTAGAAAAAGCACCCCGGGATTCACAGCCTCTCGGAATCCAGTCAACAGCACCTGCAATGGATTAAACAGAATACGGACAAAGCAGACTATATAGTCGAACAGAAGATGGCTGAAAGCAGGGGCTGTGTCTTAAGCTTACACTAAAGACGCAGCCCCATTGTATATACAAATACAATTTCATGTACATTTTAGGATAGACATCAGCGATTTATAGAATAGGATAAGCTAGATTACAAGTCCCCCGTCCACAGAAAGCACAGATCCGGTAACAAAACTGGCTTCGTCGGATGCAAGGAACAGATATGCATTCGCAATATCCTCAGGCATTCCAAGCCTCTGGAGGGGAGCCTTCTCTTTCATCATATCAAGCACCTTCTCCGGTACTGCCTCCGTCATTGGGGTCATAATAAATCCGGGAGCAACTGCATTTACCCTTATTCCCTTTCTACCCAATTCCTTTGCCCAGGTCTTTGTCATTCCAATAACTCCCCATTTGGCGGCGGCATAGTTGGTCTGGCCTATATTGCCATATATGCCCACAACGGAGGATGCATTCAGTATTACGCCGCCTCCCTGTTCGGTCATGGTGTCAAGGACAGCCTGGGCACAATTGTATACACCCTTTAGATTAGTATTCAGCACTTTGTCAAACTGTTCTTCAGTCATTTTCTTAAGCATGGCATCAGCCGTTATTCCTGCATTGTTTACAAGTATATCTATCCTGCCCCATTCATTTTTAACGGCGGCTACCATTTCGTTCACAGAAGCCCTATTGCTTACATCTACCTTGAAGCCCAGTGCTTCTGCACCGCTGGCCTTTATGCTGTCAACCGCTTCCTTTATCCCGTTTTCGCGGGTACCGCAGATTACTACCTTTGCCCCTTCTCTTGCAAAGGTCTTTGCAGTTTCCAGGCCAATCCCCTTTGTGGACCCGGTCACTATGGCTACTTTTCCCTTTAATCTCATAAACAGCCTCCTTCTTACATTTCCACAATAAGTGCGGTTCCCATTCCCCCGCCTATACAGAGGGTTGCCATGCCGCGCTTTGCATTTCTTCTCTTCATTTCATATAAAAGTGTAATAAGTATTCTGGCCCCGGATGCTCCTACGGGATGCCCCAATGCTATAGCCCCGCCGTTAACATTCACCTTGTCCATATCAAAGCCCAGTTCCCTGGCAACCGCAATGGATTGCGAGGCAAAAGCCTCGTTGGCCTCAATAAGGTCCATGTCCTCAAGCTTAAGCCCGGCTCTTCCCAATGCCTTCTTCACTGCAGGAACCGGCCCTATTCCCATTATGCTTGGGTCAACACCGGCAGAACCATAGCCAACTATTTTTGCAAGGGGCTTCAGTCCAAGCTCCTCTGCCTTTTCGGCAGCCATTACTACCAATGCTGCGGCCCCGTCATTTATTCCCGATGCATTGCCTGCGGTTACCGTCCCATCCTTCTTGAAGGCAGGTCTCAGCTTTGCAAGGGCTTCAGCCGTGACTCCCGCCCTTGGGAATTCATCTGTGTCTATAACAATATCTCCCTTCTTTGAAGGGATGATCACAGGAACTATCTCATCTTTGAATTTGCCTGCCTTTATTGCTTCTTCCGCTTTGTTCTGACTGGCTGCCGCAAATGCATCCTGCTCTTCCCTGGTTATGTTATATTTCTCCGCCAAATTTTCGGCAGTCACACCCATATGGTAGTTGTTGAATATATCTGTTAGAGAGTCATATATCATAGAATCAACTATTTCCCCATGTCCCATCCTATAGCCGGTTCTTGCGTTTCTAAGCAGATATGGCGCTGCACTCATGTTCTCCGTTCCCCCCGCAACGACAATATCACATTCCCCTGATATTATCTGCTGTGCGGCAATTTGAACGGACCTAAGGCCGGAACCGCATATCATATTAATGGTGTAAGCCGGCTTTTCAACCGGTATCCCTGCCTTTACAGCCGCCTGCCTTGCTACTCCCTGTCCCAGTCCCGCCTGGAGAATACAGCCCATAATTGTCTCGTCTACCATTTCGGGGCCTATGCCTGCCCTCTTTATGGCTTCCTTAATAGCTTTCGTGCCAAGATCTACTGCAGATACCCCGGCAAGGCCGCCGTTAAAGTTGCCTATTGCTGTTCTTGCAGCACCCACTATTACAACTTCTCTCATAGTCAATAACCTCCTCAACGATTTGTTATTATCGTTATTCAATATAGCAACTATTATGCCAAATCCTTTACATGCACAAAACCCCACAATCGTACTGCAAAAGTCCAAATGCCCCCTTCATGTAACTGCTTACCGCTGCATGGAGGGGGCATACTGTATGTCTGGGGCCTTGCCTGAAATTGGGCATATTACGCCTTTTCAAGGGTAAACCAAAATTCGGTTTCTTCACCCGGCTTGCTCCCTGCCCCATAGCTTGCGCCATGAGACTCCAGTATTCCCTTTGCGATTGAAAGCCCCAGCCCGGTTCCCTTTCCGTCTTTTGATACTTTGTAAAACCTATCCCAAACATATTGCAGGTCTTCTGCAGGTATCCCAACTCCATTATCTGATACCCGGATCTCAATATTATTTTTGTTTTCTATGACCTTTACCCGTACCCAACCCCCCGGAGGGGTGTGATCAAAAGAGTTGTTCACTAAATTGTACAGGACCTGTTCAATCTGTTGTTCATCTCCCAAAACTGCAATATTCCTGCCGTCACCCGGAACCTCCAGGGTTATCCCCTTCTTTTCCGCCATATGGGAGAATCTGTCTGCAATAGATCTCCCTGCAGCAAAAATATCAAAGGGTTTTACCTTTAATCTGAAATTGTCGGATTGCATTTGCGCCATGCTCAATGTATCGTCAACCATTCTCTTCAATCTGTCGGTCTCCTCCAATATTATCTCCAGCTGCCTGTTTCTTTTTTCGGGCGCCTCCCCGGTGACATCTCTGATTGTTTCAGCATAACCCTTGATCAGACTAAGGGGAGTTCTGAATTCGTGGGATACATTTGCTATGAGATCCTTTCTTAATTGCTCTATCTTCTGTAATTGCCCCGAAAGATCGTTTATTGTTTCTGCCAGCATCCCAAGCTCATCCCGGCTTTTCACCCCCACCTTTACTGAGAGGTTTCCTTCTGCCATCATTGCCGCAGCCTCATTAATTTCAAGTATCGGTTTTGTGAATGCCCTGGAAAAGTAATAAGTCAGCAGCATGGATATAAGCACAAGTATTGCAGTTATTATTATCAACTGTTCCTTTATTATCCCTTTGGTCTCCTTTATGGCAGCGGAAGGAGAGCTTATAATAATGACTCCCTTCAGAGACCCGGGTTCCCCGGCCGGGATCCCGACAAGCAGAATATTGCTGTTAAGTCTGTTATGCTTTACCTGTCTGACTACTATACCACCCTTTGCCGTTTCATTGAATATTTCCTGCTTATATGCTACCCTGCCCATAAGCATAGGCATAATTGAATATCCGAATGCCCTCTCCCCGCTTATGGAATATATCTCAACCCCTGCATTATATTTCAGGTTTAATTCTTCGGCACCTCTTTCAAGGCTGTCATAGGATTCCCCTTCCTCATAAGCTTTTGCCAGAGCCAAGCCTTCCTGCTTAATATTTCTTATTTGACTGTACAAATAGTATCTTTCCAGCATTACAATTTGAAAGAACCAGAGCAATCCGAGTGTAATCCCTATAAGAAGAAGCATCTGCACCCATAGCCTGATCGATATCCTTTTCATATATTATCCCTCCGCCTCAAACCTATAGCCCACTCCCCAGACTGTCACCAAAAGGTCTCTGTATTTCCCGAGGCTCTCCCGGAGCATTTTTACGTGGGTGTCCACCGTTCTATAATCCCCTCCGAACTCATAACCCCAAACCTGATTCAGCAGCTGTTCTCTTGTAAATACCCTGTCCCTGTTTTTTATAAAAAAGCTGAAAAGGTCAAATTCTTTGGGTGTCATTTCTATACTTCTACCATCTACCGTAACCTTTCTGGACACAATATTAACAGATAGGCCTTTGTGCTCAAATAATGCGGCAGAATAGGCGCCGCCGGTAGAATTCCGGCTGCGTCTCAGCACTGCCTTCATTCTCGCAACAAGCTCCTTTGGACTGAAGGGCTTAACGATGTAGTCATCCGCCCCCAGCTCAAATCCGAACAGCCTGTCATACTCTTCCCCTCTTGCCGTCAGCATTAATACCGGTATTTCTGAAGTCTTTCTAACCTCTCTGCATATACTCCATCCATCCACTTTGGGAAGCATTACATCCAGCACCAGCATGTCAAATTCTAACTCTTTGAACTTATCCAAAGCATCTGCTCCATCCATTGCCTCAGTTACAACAAAACCTTCATTTTGAAGGTATTCCTTTACCATTTCCCTTATTCTGTCCTCATCCTCAACCAGAAGAATCCTCTCTCCCGCCACAATATCACCCCCGTTATAATGCTATTATTGCACATAATGAAAAATTAAGTAATATGAAAAACCTATTCAGTTCAACTTTCATAAATCTATCACAATTTCATCATTATACAAACAAATCTGTTCTGTAAAATGAAAATTGGGGCGGAAGTTCAACCAAAAATAAAACTTAAGGAAATGAGGTGCGTATAATGAAAAAACTCACATTAGCGGTTGTTTTGATCCTTGCATTGGTACTTTCTTCACTTCCCGCTTTTGCAGAAGAAAGGGGCGGATTTGGCAGGCTGATTCCCGCATCAATACTTGCTGACAGGCTTGATGTAGATATTGAAGATATAACAGAACAAAGACAGTCAGGCATAGCATTCTGCCAAATAGCGGAAGACAATGGTCTAAGTGCAGAGGATTATAAAAAGGAACTTTTAGAAAAGAAAAACGCATATATTGATGAACAGATAAAATCCGGCAGGCTCACGGAAGAACAGGGAAAGCTCATAAAGGAAAGAATAAAAAACAACATTGAAAATTGCAATCAGACTCCGGGTGCAGACAGGATGAACGGAGGCTGCGGTATGGGCGGTTTTGGCAGAGGCAGTTTTGGCAGAGGCGGCAGAACATCCGGCACTTTCAGGTGATGTCCTGCCTCCCGCCCCTCCTGCTTGAGTTATCAACTCAGGCTTGTATCGGCCAATAGCACCCTTTTTATATTACCCTTGGCATCTATTGAGGGTAATGAAATAGATACGCAAAAATTATAAGTTGAGTAAGTGTTAAACCCTACTCTTCAATGGAATTTGCAGCGGACTTCAATATTATCTCTATATCCTCGGCGGACATAGGTTTGTAATAATAAAACCCCTGCACCTCGTCACAGGATTCCTTGTTGAGGAACCCCAGCTGAGATTCCGTTTCTACACCTTCAGCCAAAACTTCTATACCCAGGCTTTTGGCCAAGCTGATTATTACCTTGGTTATCGCCTGGTCTTTTTCGTTAATATCTATACCCTGTACGAACTGCATATCGATTTTGATCCTATCGACAGGCAGCATTTTCAACCTGTTAAGAGATGAGTATTCTGTACCGAAATCGTCAATGGAAATAGTGACGCCTATTTTTTTAAGCTTGTTCAAAACATCAATGGTGTAATTTGCCTCTTTGGTTGCAGTGCTCTCGGTAATCTCAAGCTCAAGATACTTGGGGCTTAGTCCGGTTTCTTTGAGAATTCCGCCCACATTATCGACGATGCGAGGATTATTAAATTGGCTGACAGACAGGTTGACCGCCATTCGCAAATGAGGGAGCCCCATATCCTGCCACTTTTTATTTTGGCTGCTCGCCATTTTGAGTACCCACTCCCCTATACTATGGATCAAGCCGTTATTCTCAGCCAGAGGTATAAAAATGCCGGGGCTTATCATTCCCATTTTGGGGTGCTTCCAACGGAGCAATGCTTCCAATCCTACTATCTGACCCGTGTTCAGTTTGATCTGAGGCTGATAGTATACAATCAACTCCCCTCTCTCCATAGCCCGGAACAGGTTGTTGGACAGCATCATATTTTCCTTGACTTCCATCTTCATGTTCGTGGTACACAATGCGAATTGATTTTTCCCTTTTGATTTTGCTTTATACATTGCTATATCGGCATTTCTTATTAAGGTTTCGGCATCCTCTCCGTCAAACGGATATACAGCAATCCCTACGCTGCTGGTGACATACAGCTCTTGTCCATTTGTCATAAAGGATTTCTCGAATAATTCCATAACGTTTTTCGCTATTTTGATTATGTCCTTGCTGTCAGAGATGTTGCTAACCATTATCAGGTACTCATCACCGCCAAAGCGGGCAATAGTGTCCGCCTTCCTCAAACATCCCACCAGACCCTGCGCCACCTCTTTCAGAATAATATCTCCGCCCATATGCCCCACAGTATCATTTACCGCCTTGAAACTATCCAGGTCCATAAACATTACACCAATGAACTTCTCAGTGCGCTTGGCCAGATATATAGCCTGATTAAGCCTGTCCGAAAACAGCATACGGTTGGGGAGTCCGGTAAGATGATCATAATAGGCCATGTATTCCATATCTTTTTCGGCCTTTATTTTTATTAATCCATCGGCTAATAGATTAGCTAGAATTCTTAGCAGGTCTATTTGTTGATTGGACCATTTCCTGGGAGATACGGCTGAATCAAAACCAATGAAGCCCAGCAGCTCCCCGTTTACCTCTATAGGAATCACTAATGCGGCTTTTACATTGCGACGGGCCAACCGCTCTTTTTCGGTTCTGGCTTCATCTGTCAGCTTACTTATGTTTTCAATATTGATCAGCTTGTTTTCCTTCAATTGCTTCATCCACCAGGGGAATATATCCTGAGGCACATCCCGGACTGACCCTGCCTCAGGCTCTGTTTCCCCATTGCACCACTCAAAGGTGCAAGTCATAGTGTTATTCCGGTTATCGGTGAAAAAAACATAAGCCCGATCTACTTTGAAAAACCGGCCTATTTTATATAAAAATTCATTGATCTTCTCATCCATACTTGATTTTTTGATGCTTACAAAATCATATGAAATCTCGGAAATAAGCCTTTGAAAATCGGCTTGGTAAATATTTTCCTTAAGTTTCTTCAAATAGGTCTTATTTACAATTGAACCTATCCAAAATGCAATAATAAATATGCCTATCCTCAATATATGATCAAATCTGTCTACCATTATTGCCTTTTGGGGTGCATAAACCCATACTAGTATTTGGGTAATTACAGAGGTGGCTGTTGCCATGACCAAGGGGATCCGTGTGCTGAACACAAGGGAAAGGGTCATTAATACTATTGGGAAGGCCCAAACAGTCACAGCAGAGTATTCTAAGAATCTCAGGGTGATGACTGGAATGCTGAAAAGGGTAATAATAAATATTGACAGGTCTCTTATTTTCTCAGTTCTTACAAGATGCAGCCCCTGAATAGCAAGCCCGAAAATAAACAACAGCCCTCCGGTATATATTGTAGTCCTCAGATTTTCTTCCCCTATTATCATTTGAGGCAAAAATACAGATAAAAAGCTTAGCAATCCCCCCGCCAGAAAAGCAATAGACAAATAGTTGGACAGTCTTGCACGCATTTCACTGCTTAATATCAACTCATTTTCTTCTGCTGAGACTTCTCTCATCATGCCATACCGTTTAATTGAATGCATTATAGCCGCAACCGGCATCAGGGTAAATACGGGAGCCATTTGAGGTAAAGGAATGCTCAAATTTGCGCTCAATACAACATCTGTCATGCTCCCCAAAAATAAGGCGACAAGAAGGGATGTAAGAATAAGGTTGGCCTGTTTATGAATGCTCTCATCCGATGACTTTAATCGCCATCGCCAGACAAGCAATACACTGGCAAGGACATATACAATATAGTAAGTATTAAAAAACAAAGTCCATCCGTTCCGGGCAGCTATATTAACCCAACCGTAATTCGTATTCACTAAATTATATTGAGTCGATGTGATTTCTCCGGAGACGGCAAAGACATATACACCGATAAAGGCGGGAATATGAAGCAAAAAATTACGTTTCAATTGTTTGGAAGTGCACTTCTCCCATGTAAGCAGCAAAACAAAATGCAGCAAAATACTGTATACTGTCGCCCAACCGAGGGAGGAAACTCTTCTCCACAAAAGGCATGTTTCTATATCCGGTGCAGAATTGGCCATAGAAAATCCAAAAGACCAGAAGCATAAAGAAATGCATACAGCCAGGAACATTCTGTTCAGTCTCGATCTTGGGTTCCAATGGATGACGTATAATCCGAAAAATAAATAAAAAGCAAATGAAGTGAAAAATAATAATGAAAAGAACAAAGATGCGTATTTCATTTTTGCCACTCCTGTTTATCCTCAATGCTGCAGCTATTATACTATATGATAAAAAGCATAATGGTTGCAGTAGAGGATACTATTTTCTTATTTGTTCTATGTGTTTCGCACTAAACATTTTCCTAAATTCATATGTCGTGAAAAGTATATTATTTTAACACAAAATCAGAATCTTCAACTGATTTTGTAATGAAAATTCTTTTTCACGACATATATATCGTATTATGCTGATTATAACACATTTTTCCCATATATCCACCAAAAACCTTATTAAATGACAAAAATTGCATACAAAAATTGCATACAAAAATTGGCATACTCTATAAATCATGGATACCGCTTATGATATCCAAAGTATAATTAACCGATGTCTATCCTAAAATGTACAGTATGTAGTGGGCGCAGAAAGCATATGCTCTCTGCACCCATACCTTTATAATGCAAATCAGCTCTGCCTGGGCGGTTTTTTCCTGTCTTCTTCCTCTGCCACTGCATTGATATTTATTATCACTACGTTGTTAAGTATGAATATGAACTTGACTTTTTTCGGACAGCAGACTCCCTCATCTTCAAGGCATCTGCTAACTGTATCTCTTGAGCTTATCATAGTCTTAACAACCTCCGCATTGCCGGCAAGGACGTTTACAGCTTCAGTTGACAACAATTCAGGCATCTTTACATATTCCATAGGGGCACCTCCTTTCTTCTATTTTATGGGAACGTAGACCGGTTGTCCCTTTCCACTAGCATTATATGACTTGTATATTCTATTGCCACAAGTTCTTCATAAATTTTCAGACATTCTTTTTAGTATTCTCCGGACTCCACAAGCTGGTGCGAATACTCAAGTTCCTTTTTTTTGAGGCTAATTGCCCTTCTGCAGCTTTTATTTCCTTTTTACATCTCCCAACCAGCTTTCTGTTCATTATTTGCCTGGGTATCATCCTCAGTATTTTTTCTGTCTCTTCCGCCCTTGCTTCCAGAACTGCTATCTCAAGCTTTAATTGGTTCTGTTCATTCAATAAGGCTTCCCGGCTTTTGCCCGCTTGCTTTATATTGTCTCCTGCTATTTTTATATGCAAGTCATCAATCTGCTTTCTTGCTTCATCTTGATTATCATCTAAGCCGATAGTAACATTGCACAAAATGAGCTTAATATTCGTAGGATTACATCCGCAATCTATTGTACAATCTTTCCCTGTTATCACACTCTCCCCCGGTTGGTTATCAATTATTGTTTTAAACACTTCCGGGTTTTTTGCTATTATTTCTGTTATCTCAGGGGTAATAAGCTTGGGCATAACGACTTGTTCCATGTTTTCCATCACCTCACTTTCGGGTTTTATTGCGCACAATTTACTGGGGCATGCAGTCCCCCCAGCAATCTGCATTGGAATTTATTATTACAGCATTATTCAGAAATATTGACCCTATATTTTTCCGGCAGCATAGGCCCGCACTACAGGACCCTCACGGTGGAGCCGTTACCTCCCTTAGGGCATATTGTTTCCTAATAGCATTATATGACTTGTACATTCTGTTGTTACAAATTGATGAAATAGCCGAGCCACAGACCCACTCCCGCACTTCGGCCTTTTAACTGGCGGCAGACTATATAGAATACGCCAAAGGTTGTACGTGATTTTCAATTAGCTATATACTGGCGTATTCTATATAGTAGCTCCTGTCGGATTGAAAGGGTTGTCCCAGGTGTTTTCTGAATTGCAAAATCCAAGGCGGGATACGGTTCCTTTATGACAGTTTATGAAGCCAACGGGAAACCCGGGTAAATGCCCTTTCCCTTTGGGATTGAGGCACAGGCTGGGAACAGAAAGTAAAATAGTCCAAATGCATTGTAAATATCCTGAGCCGGATCAAAACCACCAGCAAGCCCAATAAAGCTGCGCCCAAAAAACCCAACCCGTAGTACTTCTCGCCGAAAGGAACGATTAGGCTAGTAACAAGCCCATTAGTCGCTGTAAAAATAAAGGCGGTTAGAAGTACTCCCTTTCGATCATCAAAATACAAGAGAGTCGTCGAACAAACGTACATTATTACAAAGGCAGCATCGCCTATGGCAATCATAGCAAATATCCTGACGGAGCTGGTGCTTAGCCCTGCCATGGGTAAAAATACAGAACCAAGCACCAGGCTAAGAAACGTAATAATTGCTTGAAAACCTACTACAAACCTTAGATTTTTACCCAGCACCTTTAACATTTCCTCTTTGGACCTTTCAATTTCATTCCAGGTTCCCCCGCTGCAGACAGTATCATAAAAAAACTTATACCTTTCAAAAAAGGATGTTTCACTGAATACCACAAAGATAACCAATACAGGTAATATTGATAAAAAAGCCCAAAATACAGGAACGTCAAATAGCGGTGCCATAACAAATGTTTTTTCTACACAAATCCGGTGTTCCCCGCTCCAGATAAAAAAATTATGAACGTATAGCCCCAGAGTATATAGAAGCCCATAAAAAAACAATGAAGGGTATTTGTCAAAATACTCCAGGAATCCAAAATAGGATTTACTGTTCCTGTTGAAACATCTTTCGATAGTGATTGCATAAAAAATAATTATTAAAAGGAATCCTATATCTACAGATATCAGCAATGATGTTGCTTCTTTTGTTCTTTGAGTAAAAATTTGGGATAGAATTATGCTTACAACAATTCCGGCAAAAAATCCTTTTATCAATTTTTTATAATCTCTCAAAGCTGAAACGTATACCATTTGAACCCAAAGAATATTTAATTCCATAAATAGAAGGTACGCAGATATTTTAAAAAGCAGGCTTACCGGCTTCCAATAGTAAAACGTAATTCCTGCTATCGCTCCAAACAACAAACATAATATCAGGGCACCTGTAAGTGAGGACGGAATATCATCATACTCTTCCTTATATATTTTATCTGAAATGTAGCGGGCTAAAGTAATTGTCATCCCTCCTGTCAGTATTAAAGAAAATGTGAAGGAATATATAATGACTCCCATAAACAACAGTCTTTCATTATAGCCAAAGCCTCTACTCTCAAGCAGCTTTTGCAGCGTTGTGACCATAAGGGTACAAAGCATTGTCGGCCCAACAGTTATGGAGGTTGCAAACAAAGCAGCCCTTAACCCGCCGAATACTCCCTTGTTCCTAAAAAGTCTTCTTAACTCAAATCCTATTCCTGCCATTAATTTAACTCCCTAATTTCTTATATAATTTTCTATAAGAGGCAATCAGATTATCCTCTGAGTATAACCCCATAACTCTTCTCATGCCATTCTCTCCCATCTGCTCTCTCATGCTCTTATCATTGCATAGCATAATAATTGCTTTGCCAAGTTTTTCGGCATCCATAACCGGCAGTACTATGCCTGCATTGCCATAATCATCCTTATTTCCATATAACAACTCTTTGCAGCTACCGACATCTGTGGCAATAAAAGGCTTACCGCTTGCCATACCCTCCAAAACAGCCAATGGTTGACCTTCGCTAATGCTGGTCAAAACAAGTATATCCATTTTACCCATATATTTAGTGATGTTAACTTTGCCGGTGAATATTACTTCATTTAGATCCAGCCTTTTTATCAATTGCTGGCATTCTCCGGCATAATTTTCATCCTCATCCATAGGCCCCATAATAAAAAATCTGAGCTTCCTGAACTTTTCTTTAGCAATTGCAAATCCCTCTATCATTGTTTTTATGTCCTTTATGGGCACAACCCTGACAACGGAGCCCACATTTATATAGTCATCGTCATCTTCCTTTAAAGGCAAATTTAAAAACCGTTCCGCCCGTACACCATTGGGAATAATATCTATCTTTTGGGATTCACAACCCAGTTCTATCTGTATCTCCCGGTTTCTGTCAAATAGGGATATTACCCTGTCGGCATAAATATATGCACACCTTGACAAAGAGTAGAAGTGTTCTATCCATATATCCTTAAAGCAGCCCTTTATCCATTCCGACTTGATTATTTCCTCTTCTCGCTCCCTGGAATATATACCATGTTC
Organism: uncultured Clostridiaceae bacterium; assembly: GCA_964447145.1. Taxonomy (GTDB): domain Bacteria; phylum Bacillota; class Clostridia; order Lutisporales; family Lutisporaceae; genus BRH-c25. The sequence goes on along the minus strand of CAYURW010000016.1, from coordinate 7,804 downwards.
CGTAAGAATAAAAGGTTTTTTATATAAAACCTTCCCAAGGCTTCCCAATACACCGGCATAGCCAGTGGAGACACTATGATAAAAATCTGCCTCCGGTACCCCCGACCTGACGATATGATACAAAGGGCTGACCATAGACCTAAGGCTCCAGTAAAAATCTACAAAAGATATTTGAGAGTATTTAAGTCTGTATGCATCTTTAGAGACATCAAAAAAATCCTTACTCATTACAAATTCATGGGCGCTGCGGGCTTTGCATTTTCTGATAAATGAGAACAATACGTCCCAATCCGTATCTTCACCGCAGAGGTGCAAAAGCAGTGCTTCACGTTCAATATCCTTCATATCAAGTCTTAAACCCCAGCATGTTTTGCCCGGAACCTCTTCGTCAAGAAAAATCTCTTTGACTGCCAGAACATTATCGGGTACCCGGTAATTGAACCGACCTTTGCTTTTCTTCTGGGCCCCGATAGTGCAAATTATGAATTGGCATTCGCTTAGCCCCGTTACAAGTGTCTGTATCCAGCCGGACACACCTCCAATAATATATGGATAGCTTCCTTCAGCAATAATGCATATTATCATATTCTCACCCTTGCATTGTTCCAATATTCTACAACACCATAAACCGGTTCAGAAATAACCGCTGGCGACTTTTCCAAAGTGCTTAAGGTCTCAAAAAATTCCTTTTTGTTTCCCTTTAGATAGGAGATTTTTAAATACATTAAAAGAGATTCTTCACTTTTATTATGGATAATCATCATTTTTTGACAGTATTCCATGGCACTTTGATAATCACCGGTATCAATATCACAATTAATGCGCTCAATAAAATATTTTTTCCCTTGAGGGTTAATGGCAATAATCCGTTCCAATATTCTCTTATATATGGTGCGGACGGTTGTCATATTTTCTTCATCCAATAAAAAGCTTTCAAGCATTTTTTTTATAATATCAGCACGGAGGACTAAATTCTCAATGGTCAAACCCTCATAATCCACTATTCCCTTCATATCCTGAAGCCCCAGGGTCATTTTTCGTTTTGTCTCCATTAGTGCAATTGCGGCATAGTGAGATGTTTCAGAATCTTCATTTGTCATGGCTATTTTTAGGAGGCGGGGGTACTTGCCGATATCATTTCTCAGTATATTCAAGACCATCTTCCTTTTAACACTATTACTGTTTATAAGCAGGGCCTCTTCCACAGGCACTATATTTACTGCTGTGCGTAAGTCAACTCTCTTTCTTTCAACAGGCTTGGCCAGCCCGTTGGCTTTTTCTGCGGCAAACGGCATTATGTTGTCTGCATTTCTTACATACTTTCTCCATAACCAGGTAAAAAAAAGCAGCAAATATCCAAAGACCGGCAGGAAAGCAACCAATGCAAATTTGTAAATACCTTCAAGTCTGTTCTTCTTGTACCAGTAGCAAAAACAGCACAGGCTAAAGGCGCAATAAGCAAGAACAAACCCATTAATATTCCAATATTCCATATTCAACTCCTTCAGGACGTTGGTAAATACTCTTGCCTGGATTCGTCCAAATGATTATAAGATTTGGAAATAAAGCATGATATAATATTGACAGTCGCTCTTAAACGATTAAGATGATACAAATTCAGGTTATCAAAGGGCATGGAGTGAATAGCTACTATTGCTATTACTTCACTTCCATGGATAATCGGTGCAGTCATTACAGGCAGATGAGGCAAAAAGTCTCTATTTGTAAAAATATCTTTTGTCTCTATAACCTCCTGAATATCCTGCCTATCTTTAATCTTCAGTGTAATTGGTGCAATAAACCCTTTTTTGTCCGATTTTGCTGCCAAAACAGCAAAGGATCTCTCAGTTATACTATATATTGCCACCTGATCTGATTTTGAAACGTCTTCCAACACTTTGATGGCCTTGAAGAAAATTTCCTGATCATCGGCATTATCCAGCTCCTTTATAAGAGAATATACTTTCCCGTAGCTGTCCTGATTGCAAATAACCTGCTCATACAACTCTTCTTTTATCATGAAGGTCTGATTATAGATTGCTTCAAGAAATGCGTATTTCCCTTTCCAATCTTCAATTATATTATCCTTTTCTTTTAATTGGCTGTTCTTGGCTTCTATTATATAGCCCACTGACACACCTATTACTATATAGAAAGACACTTTTAGCAATATGTTAGTGTCATTAATCAAGGGAAAAATGTCCTTGCCCATACCTGAATAAAAATATAAGAATGAAGCACAGGAAAGTACGGATGCCGGCATTGATTGTTTTATACCATATATAGCCCCCATTAATACTATATAAATTGTCATAAAATCAGGTGCAAAACTGCTGGCAATGTTTGAAGAGGCTAGCGTTAAAAGATGTGCCAGAAAAAACATTGCTAAATTTTCTATATACGGCAGTATGCCGAATGAAGCAGTACGGCCTGAAGATGCTGCAGATGATTCCATTTCTAGTCGGTTTGCATGTTTATCTTTGCCAACCCTTACTCCTTGATTGTGATCCAGGTACCATTTATAGGTAATATCCAGCCCTTCCTCTAATGTGAAATTATTGGACCATTCCAGGGCATTCTTTATCTTTGTATTATCTAGACAGGAATTTTTGATATCACCCCTCCTTGGGGGTTTATATTGCAAGCCTTTAATTGGGCATAAACCGTTCATTATTTCTATCAGCCCGGAAATACTATTCTCAGTATTTGTCGAAAGGTTAAAAGTTCCACTAATATCAGAGATTGCAGATCTATAAATAGCATCAGCCACATCTTTTACATATATAAAATCCCGGGTTTGATTTCCATCCCCGTATATTTCCAATTCCTTTTCTTCGAGTATTTTTTCCATAAATATAGAAATTACACCGCCCTCGCCGACAATCCCCTGCCTAGGTCCAAAAACATTTGAAAACCTTAGAATAACGGTATTTAATCCGTAGAGTTCATTCCATTTAGTACAGTATAGTTCACCGGTCAATTTGCTCATTCCATAAGGAGATTGGGGATCAGTGCGCGCATCTTCTCTTAGCGGAGGATCTTCGTTATCCCCATATACTGCAGCAGAAGATGCAAAAATAAACTTTTTTACTTTATATTTTTGTGATAACCGGAGCATGTTTATCAAACCCAGAACATTTGATTTTGTGTCCAAATACGGATTCTTAATTGAGCAGGCAACATCAACCTGAGCAGCAAGATGGACAACTATATCAAATTTACTGCCCTTAAATACCTCCTCGCACCTTGGATCTTCAGCATCAAGATGAAAAAATTTGTGCTTAAAGTCTATATTGTTTTTATTGCCTGTTGAAATATTATCTATTATTGTCACACGATGGCCTTTTCTAAAAAATGCTTCCGCCGCATGGGAGCCAATAAAGCCATAACCTCCTGTTATTAGGACCTGCACATTATCACCTCTATTCTTCAATTATTACGTTCTCTTTGTCTGCTATTACATTCTCTTTTGTCTGCTATTACATTCTCTTTTGTCTGCTATTACGTTCTCTTTGTCTGCTATTACATTCTCTTTTGTCTGCTCAGATAATCTGAGGTTTTTATTTAACTCAATGCCGATAAATATTTCTGTACATTGTTCTCTAAGGGCATTGTATCCATTTTATGGTTATATATAATTATAAATAAGAGTATACTGTTTAAATAAATGTTTACTTAAATCATTTGACATCACAACCCAATTTCTGAGTAAGAATTTTCCTATATATCATAGAATTTGCTCTATACCCTGATGATATACATTAAGTGTATTCTAATAAAAATATAAATTTAGGAGTATTAGTTATGTTATACAGATATTCAAAAAAGCTTATAATCATTTTATCCCTCTTAATAATTTTGCCTTTACTAACTCTCCACTTATCCCGGGGACTGTTTTTTGGCTCTCCCTTTTATCCCTCTGAGATTTCAAGGGCCTTGAACAATCCATATATGGGCTGGGCTCCGAGTGCAGAAGGAGGCCCCTATGAGGTACCCCATAGGCTGGTTTATATAAATACCACATGGAGCGAATTGGAGCCCCAAAAGGGAATCTACGATTTTGACCATTTGGAGCAGAAATATAAGTTCAGCTATTGGAAAAGCATTGGCGTAAACATAATATTCAGGGTGAATATGGACTTTCCTAACCAGGATATCTCAATGGATATACCGGATTGGCTATATGAAGAAACGGGCCGTGACGGGGTTTGGTATGACCTTGATTACGGCAGAGGTTACAGCCCCAACTACAACAATCCTTTACTCATAGACCACCATGAAAAGCTTATTGCAGCTCTGGCGGCCCGCTATAACAAAAATGATCTGGTATCAATGGTCGCCCTTGGCAGCATTGGGCATTGGGGTGAATGGCATACAAAACAGGATCCTGCCATTTCTATTCCTTTTCCCCCCTTAGAGATTAGTGATCAATATGTGGAGCACTATCTCAAATATTTCACTGACAAATATTTGCTTATGCGGAGGCCCTTCGAAATTGCTAAGGCTGGCGGCATGGGCCTTTACAACGACTCTTTCGGAAACCCCGAGCAAACACGTAATTTTATTTCAAACGTAAATAACGGATATTATGATTATTTGGCAAACACTACCCAGCCGCCCATGGACGACTATTGGAAATATGCCCCCTCAGGGGGTGAAATAGCCAATCCCCCCGGTCTTGTTTGTTTTGAAAAGAATTCCATAGATGACACCCTAAAACAAATCAAAGATTCCCATATAAGCTGGTTAGGTCCGTCCTGCCCTGCTTATAAGCCCCTGCAAGCCGAAGACCGGGACCGTTATGATCAAGTATTAAATACCATGGGTTACAGATTCGTCTTGCACTCCTTGAAGCATCCCCCCAAAATAAAAGCGAGGGGTGTATTGCAGTGCAATATGGTCTGGATCAACAAAGGTGTTGCCCCCTTTTATTTCCGATGGCCAGTGGAAATTTCGCTATCTGATGAAAATGGAATAATAGTATATAAAACACTACTTGACGAGGATATCAGAACCTGGCTGCCCGGGAAGAAAAAAATCATGTTCCCTTTGCATATACCTGCTGACTTATGCAATGGTGAATATACCCTCTGTGTATCTATTCTCGACCCCTGTACTAACGAGCCCGGGGTGGAATTGGCTATATCAAATAAAAGAGCCGATGGACGGTACGAGCTGGACCAAATTCAGGTAATACCCTCCAGGTAAGCTTCTTCCCCCCTCCCATGGGGTTACCCCTGACCCTGGGGTTAGGGTACACAAGTGAGACTATTATTATTCTTACCTGTATACCTCCCCATTATGCTTCCGCAGCGCCTCCGATTCTATTGATTAACTCCAATATAGGCATCGTACCACTCGCTTATGGTCATTACCTGCAATTGACCTTCCTTGGCATATCCATCAACGATATCAACTACTTTCTGAAAATCCTCTTTGGATACTGCCAATTTTCCTATATCATCGTCCTGTGTATCATCATCCACTCTATGCAGCATGAAGAAAAGCGAGGACCCGGT
>CAYURW010000016.1:0-2275 GCA_964447145.1 uncultured Clostridiaceae bacterium | reverse complement strand
GGACCCGGTCTTAACAGCCCTGTGTATCTCGGGGATAACATGGTTATTTAAGTGATTATCTACCTCAGGGTAATTCTTGCTAATATAAACAGTCTTTATCTTATATATATTTGACACCGGAGTCGGCTGGATGCCATATTCTGTTGTCCTGCCGCTTTTTGCCCCAATAGCTTCGAGAATTTGTATCAGATTCTCATCATATTGTCCGGAAGGATAACATACATGATAGGCCCCCCGATCCCAGCCATTTTCCAGGATCCATTGTTGATTTTCCAAATATTCTCCTTCTATCATTTCGTCTGTCAATCCAATGATGTCATCATAATGATTTACGGTATGGTTGCCAATATCCCAGCCACTGTCATAGATGGTGTCCAAATCCGCCTCATTCATAAAGACCTCTCTGGGATCCTCTGAAGGGTAGTCATCTGTTGAGGCCGCCTTATTGGCCCAGGTGGTGGCCTTAAAGCCCACACTGTCCAAAATGGGCTTCCCATTCTCCAAAACATCCCTCCAGGCATCATCAAAGGTGAACAGCACCACAGCTTTACCTGCAGGATTCAAGGAAATTCTGTCCAGGTTGATATCCATTGATTCCCCCACCTTTGACGAGACAAACAGTTCCATGCAGGTGATATTTCCCCAGGACGGAGTCCCTGCATCAAGCTTTGCCATGCTTTTTTCAAGTCTGGGTTCCTTTTCCCTTTTAGCTCTTACATAACTGTTTAACCGGTTCACCTGCCCACTCAATACCATCCATTGGCCTGCAGGCCCTCTGGCGGTTTTTGCAGGCATAGTACCAGCTTCGGCCATTGTTGCCACGCTGTTGATCAATTCAAAATCCTCCTTGACCCTTCGAATTTTATTCCACCCAGGAGAGAGCTCCCAATTGCCGACACTGGTCTGGAAGAAAACATTATGGATATCATCGACATAAAAGTTGATAACCATGTAGTCGTATACTCTATCCTTTGTTACCGGTTTGTAGATATTGAACTCCATAACCTCCAATTCCTTTAACCTGTCACCCAGAGAGCCCACAGTTGTTGCAGAGTAATACTCCATCTGGGGCAGGTTCGGGTCATCAGGAACAGGAAGAATAACCGGGGCAGCCGGCATAAGCTTTATTGAGGCCGAACCTGATGCAGTGTTGTTTCCATCCAATATATAAGAGGCGCTGACAGAGGGTTGGAGATCGTTAAGGCTGTCAAAACCGTATATGGTTGTTCCGGCTGAAATGCTTAAGGGTGTATTTGGGTTGGGATCGCAATTTTTTATATACTCCGGGCTATCATGAACTATTACCCTGACTGTCGGGCTTGTAAAGTCAGGCGTCTTCTGCATAGACGGGTCAAAAATACAATTACCGGAAAAAAGATATGTCCCTGTCACATTTTTGTCGAATACCGGTGTGCCGGCATCCCATTCCACGGGGACATTGACCGTACTGCCATCGGTCAGCACTGAATCAACATTGCCCGGCATCCCAAACTCCGTGCCTGCAAAGATATTTATATCCAAAATTGGTTTTGTGCCGGCCGCCCTGGGTGTAACATATTCTATTGCCTCCCCGGAAGCAAACCATCTGTCCGCACCTATGAGGAGGGCAGCCTCTTCATCACTGCTCAGAGCATATAATGGATTCAAGAATTTATCTTTATCAAGCTTAAAGGCCTCATACCAATAACCTCCATTTTTATAAAAGGCCTTATTTTTGTTTATGCCGTCTTTTAGCAGCGAGGCAATAGGTATGGAGGAATTTGGATCTGATATTGCGCTTGATCCGGGATCAAAAAAGTCATCCCCCAGCTTCAGGGTGCCATCAGGCAGTTTCGGAAGTTCAAAAGAAAAGACTTGCATTGTAGAACAAAACACTAGTGCAACCGATAAGGCCAATACCCTCATCAACTTTTTATTTGCCTTCATAATGACACCTCCCATCGAGTATTGTATTCTCATTCAGTTCTCCTTCATATTCCCCATTGGTTATTGGATTACCATTCAGCTCTTCTTCATATTCCCCATCGAGTATTGTATTCTCATTCAGTTCTCCTTCAGGTTCCCCATTGGTTATTGGATTACCATTCAGCTCTTCTTCAGGTTCCCCATTGGTTATTGGATTACCATTCAGCTCTTCTTCAGGTTCCCCATTGGTTATTGGATTACCATTCAGCTCTTCTTCAGGTTCCCCATTGGTTATTGGATTACCATTCAGCTCTTCTTCAGGTTCCCCATTGGTTATTGGATTACCATTCAGCTCTTCTTCAGGTTCCCC
>CAYURW010000015.1:30832-32255 GCA_964447145.1 uncultured Clostridiaceae bacterium | reverse complement strand
GATCGTGGAATAAATGCGGCTTAATCGGCAAAAACATTTACAAAAAATTTGTATGAAGATAACTTGCCAACGTTTACTTGACAGTAATGACTTACTTTATTTCCTTGATAACTGATGCTATTTGGCATATAATTATGTTATAAATTTAACAAGGAGGGATTAATAATGAAACTAGAAGAATTCAAAAAGATTATTTCAGATGCCATTAGCAACGAGGAGGAAGCTTACTTATTTTATGAAGATGTAGCCGCCAAAACAAAAGACGAGAACATAGCCTCAATATTTAAAGATTTGGCAAAGGAAGAACTGTCCCATAAAGAATTGCTAAGCGGCTATTTAGCAGGCAATGTCAGACCCTTCGTATTTGATGCCACAGCAGATTACAAAGTAACCGAATCCCTGGACACACCAAAGCTCTCCACAAATATGAAGCCGGCTGACGCAATAGCCCTTGCAATGAAAAAGGAAGAAGAGGCCATGAATATGTATAATGAGCTTGCGGCGCTGAGCACAGATGCCGAGCAAAAAGAGGCATTTCGAGGGCTCGCAAAAATGGAACAGGGCCATAAGACAAAGATGGAAATCCTATATGTCGATGCTGCATTCCCGGAAGCATGGTAATATGAAACAAAAGGGGCTGTGATTTAGCACAAACTAAAACGCAGCCCCTTATCTTTCTATTTAAGCAATCCTGTTTTATTCAAAGGCCATAATCTGAATACGGCCTTGCCCACTAAATATTCCTCTTCAATGAACCCGACGGACTTGAACCTGCTGTCCCTGCTGTTCCCTCTATTGTCACCCATTACCATGTATTTTCCCTCGGGGATCGTTGCTTTCTCAAATCCGAAATCAGGTGTGGGGGATTCTGTAAAATCAGGCTCCAATGCTTCCCCGTCAATATATACTCTGTTGTCTTTTATTTCTATAGTTTCCCCCGGCAGCCCCACTACTCTCTTGATAAGATTCAGATGCTCCAATTTGTCCTGTCTGCTGTCAATTACTACTATATCTCCCCTTTGAGGCTTTCCTGCCAGATAATTGACCCTGGATATAATCAGCACTTGCCCCTCATGGAGTGTGGGCTCCATTGACACGCTCATTGCATAGGCTGTTCTGAATATGTATGTTCTGAAGATCATTGCAAGCACAATCGCAAGAAGTATTGTTTTTATCCATGAGTATATCTCTTTTTTTATCTCGCTCATCTCCCCGGCCACTTTCTCATATTAGTTGTTTTATTATTTCCGAATATGTTCTTTATTTTTGTTGACATTCCCTTCTCTTCCACCTTCTTATCTTCTGCATTTTCCTCTCTGCTGTCCTCATTATACCAGACCCCGTTATTCCTGATATTCTTCTCCTTATTGTCCTCATTATACCAGATTCCGTTATTCCAGTTGTTACTTTCTTTGTTATCCTT
>CAYURW010000015.1:3842-30732 GCA_964447145.1 uncultured Clostridiaceae bacterium | reverse complement strand
TATTCCCACCGTTCCAGATTCCGTTATTCCAGTTGTTATTTTCTTTGTTATCCTTATTATCCCCAGCCTCATTCTTCCGGGCATCGTCTTCCTTGTTGTTTTCCTTGTACCAGATTCCGTTGTTCCAGTTGTTACTTTCTTTGTTATCCTTATTATCCCCAGCCTCTTTCTTCCGGACATCGTCTTCCTTGTTATTCCCACCGTTCCAGATTCCGTTGTTCCAGGGGTTCTTCCCCTTATTGTCTTCATTATTCCGGATTCCGTTATTCCGGGGATTTTCCCCTTTGTTACTTTCTTTGTTATCCTTATTATCCCCAGCCTCATTCTTCCGGGTATCGTCTTCTTTATCTTTCCCCTTGCCCAGGTCTTCACCTTTTTTGCTCTTCTCGGCCTTTTTTTCGGCTTTTCCAATTTCCTTAACTATTTTAACGGCTTCCTTAACCGACATGTTTTTTACTTCTTCATCCTTGATTCCTGGATTTGCATTTTTGATCTTGTTTGCCAGTATTTCCTTCCCTGGAGATGTCTTGTTGGATAGAGCGGCTTTGTAGCTCTCGATGCTTGTTTTGGCAACCATGACTCCCGAGTCCTTATTGAGCTTGAGCAATTCCTTTTCAGCAACAAGGGTTACTGTGTTTCCAAGTTCCTTTTCCTGCTTCGGGTCCTTAGCAGAAACCACGACCATGATCTGATTTTCTTCTTTAAGGTCAATATAGCCCTTATCTAAAGCGCTTTTAATAATTTCAGAAATTGCGTTGTCTACATTTTGATTTTTTAAGTTTTTTGTATTATCTATAATTCCGATAGCGTCTTCGGTCAGAGGACTCACTGACAATACCCTTTCAAACCTGTTAAGGGACAGTGAAATACTGGGATTAATATCTACACTGACATAGCTACATGGCATATAATATGCGTACACCCCTGTTGATAGGAATATGCACGCAAGGATGCAAGCAGCCACCCTTACCAATCCCTTATATGCCAAATATGCTTTCTGCGGCTTAAGCTCTATTTCATCCCCTACGGCAGTTAAAGCCTGTCTCCTGACCTTTAAAAAGTCTCCCTTGTCAGTTATTACTATCATTCTGTTTTGGTTAATTTCTGCAACTATTGCTTTCACTATTTCCATCCCCAGTCTATGAACTCTCGTATACAGCAGTAGTCCCCCGTTAGCACTGTTATTGCCGCTATTATATAATTTCGTGAATGCTCTATGGTTTTTCGGGGTAATTTTGTGCCATATTCAATTTCTGCAATGGGGAGATATTTTTTTGTTTTCATTCTCCTGATCAATTCAGGCCTGTCAATTATGTATTTCACAATATCCAGGCATAAACCTTTAGTTCTTTTATGTTTCGGTGAGCTTCTGGCTATATCGGAAAGCCCCAGCCCCCATTGGGAAAGCTCCCCCTTAAGCTCTTCAAGCTCCTGTTTCCTTAATAGATTCACCTCCTCCCGATAGTATTTCTCCTTGGATTCTTCAGCCTCAATAACATATTCGGATGCCTCGTCTTCATCGTCTTTTTCATTTAGATATTCGCTGATATATGTAACCGCATTATGCTTTTTTTCTTTTCTGTAGTAATCAATGAGCCTTCTTCTTATTACATTCCGGGCAAAGCTCAAAAAGCTTCCTTTTTCCCTGTCATAACTGGTTATGGCCTCGTCAAAGGCCATAAGCCCTATGCTTAGCTCCTCGTCATGTCCATAGGATACATACTTGCCGGTAGCTTTTTCGACGGAAGCTGCTATAAACGGCTTGTATTCTTCTATGAAGGCATTTTTTTCATCCCGTGTCCGCCTTATGCCTATTACCTTATCATTTACGGATTCATAATACATGAGATACCCCAACTTCCCAAAGCCATTTCCTATATTTCAACGGCAGTATCCATCCAAAACGAATATATGTATTTCCCTGCAACCTCTTTACCCGTTATCTGCTTCAGAGCCCTTGCGTAGTATTCGATCTGTGCCCTGTACTTTTCCTTCAGCTGCTCTGCCCCTCCCATGGGCACGAAGTCCGTTTTATAATCCACCAATATTATTCCGTTGCCTTCTTCAAAATAACAATCTATAACACCCTGCAAAATTATCATTTCATCTTCATGTCCGCAGCCTGCGGCACTCCCAAATGCTTCCCTGCAGCTCACTTCCATTGTAAAGGGTATTTCCCTGTACAGCCTCTGAGCCCCGACCATCCTTCTTCCCAGCCCTGATTGCATGAATTTGACTATCTTTCTTATATTTATATTCTGCCTTTGGGTATCTGTCAGAAGCTCGTCAATGACCATTTTTTCAATTTGCTGCCTTATGCCGGCCTCTGAGCCCTCTCCTTTAAAATCAATATGCTGCAGCACAAAGTGCAGCAGAGAACCTTTCTCCGCAGCCGTCATTTCCGTTGCTTCCTCAAGGAATCCGGGCCTTTTTATTATTACCGGCATTCCCTGCATATTGGATTGAGAAAGCTCGGTAACGGTCACTTTGACAGGGAGCCTTTCATAAGCGGAATATGGATATTCCCACTCCAGTATTTTTGCTATTTCATCATAAATATTCGTTTCGGGCCCTGCAGAAGTGGGAGCCGCTTCATCCTCAGACTTTTCCTTATCCCTTTTCTCAAAATCTGCCTTCCTTAGGATCTCTTCCCTGTCCCAAAGCTTTATGTCCCATTGGGAGCTATCCTTCACTCCATAGCATTCCGGAGCTTCCACTCCCAATTTTTCTGCTAACTGTCCTGATGGGTGCCTCATAAGTGCAGAGCAGATCCAGTCCATATAGCTTTTTCCCTTTAACAATTTATGCTCCGGGACCCTCCGGTCTTCCGACGAACCGGTAACCGCCCACCTAACTGCGCTTTTATTGATATCCTTTACTGAGCCTGTTATTATAAGCTTCTCTTTGGCCCTGGTAAAGGCCACATAAAGGATCCTCATTTCCTCCGAAAGGTTTTCCAGCCTTATCCTGCATTTCAGCGACTGCTTGAATATAGAAGGGTACCATATCCTTCGTCCGGGATCTATCAAGTCCGGGCCGATCCCCAAATCATGGTGCAGCAGTATGCTTTTTTTTGAGTCGGCAAGGTTAAAACCCTTCCCTGTGCCGCACAAAAATACTATTGGAAATTCCAATCCCTTGCTTTTGTGTATGCTCATTATCCTTACAACATCGTCATTCTCCCCGAGGATTTTTGCGCTTCCGGTATCGTCCCTGCTGCTTTTCAGCTTATTTACAAAGTTGACAAAGTTAAAAAGTCCCTTAAAGCTTGACTCCTCGTACTGCCTTGCTTTGTCAAAAAGCATCCTCAGGTTGGCCTGCCGGGCGACCCCGTCAGGCATAGCCCCTGCAAAGCTGTAATATCCCGTATCATTATAGAGATACCATATCAATTCATCGGTAGACAAATATTGGGACTTTTCCCTCCAACGGTCCAGTTTTTCAATAAAGCCTGCCGTCTTTCGCCCTGTATCATCATCTGCCTCCGCTGCTTTGCACATTGCCTCATAATATGCAGCCTCCCGGTCAAACATCCGGATATCTATCAGTTCTCCCGCCTCAAAGCCTGCAATCGGCGATCTGAGGACTGCCAGCATAGGTATATCCTGCAGCGGGTTATCTATGATTTGTAGCAGTGATAGTACTGTTGATATTTCAATGGTCTCAAAATATCCTATCCCTATATCCGTAAATACAGGCAGCCCCTGAAGACTCAATTCCTCTGCAAATATGTCCGCCCAGTTCCTGGTAGCCCTCATCAGTATAACTATATCTTTATACTGTGCAGGCCTATATTTCCCAAGAGATCTGTCAAACACCATAAAACCGGTCCCTGCCTCCGACACCAGCTCTTTTATCCGCTTAGCCACCATCCTGACTTCACATTGCACAGAATCCAATATATCTTCATTCTCCATGTCCGGATCCAAAGCCGCCTCAGGCACATCATCAGGGCCTCCGTCGCTTTCCTCAATATCCGGGGCTTCCGCTTCCTTGCAGTCTATTATATGAAGCTCAACAGCCCCTTCCAAATTCAGCCCCGGTGTATCGAGGGCATCGAATACTGCCCCGGGGTTAAGGCTTTCATCTTCAGTATACTCAATGTCCCCAAGGCCCTTTGACATTATCCGGCTGAAAATGTAGTTTACTCCGTTTACTATTTCCTCTCTGCTTCTAAAGTTCTTATATAATCTTATTTTCCTGTACCTGGAATCCGGATCCTCGGGGTATGCATTATATTTCTGTAAAAATAATTCGGGTTTTGCCTGTCTGAACCGATATATACTTTGTTTTACATCACCGACCATAAATATATTCGGGCTTCCCTCTTCCTCCCGGGAAACCATATTAAGCACCACTTCCTGGGTAAGGTTGCTGTCCTGGTACTCATCAATAAATATTTCTTCAAAACGCCTTCGAAGCTCCCGGGCTGCCTGAGTTGAATGGACCTTTCCATCCTTTCGCTCTGTCAGCACCTTAAGGCAGTAATGTTCCAAATCGCTGAAATCCACTACATTTTTCTGCTTTTTCTTTTCCCTGTACTTATGTATAAATTCCAAAACCAAATCTATAAGACTTTTCATTACGGGGTACAGCTGTCTCATATCCATGACCAGTTCTTCGGAATCTCCGCTTATAAATTCCTTTTTCATTTTATTAAGTCTGCCCTTAACATCGTCTCTTAAGCCTTTTACTTCCTCCCGGACTGTGGCGTCTGCCGTTTTGCCTGCATTGGGCAAGCGCGAAAATTCAAGGCTCCTCAGCTCTCCGTGAAGCCTATCCCAGTTGTTCTTATCACTGCATGCCTCAAGCATGGACTTTACCCTGAGATTATCCTCCTGCAGAACTCCGATATATGGGGATAGCCCTTCTGAAATTTCTGCTGTCCTAATAGCCTTCCCCAGGGCCTCCCGAAGCCCCAACAGTTCCACAGCCGCACTCTTAATCAGTTCCTTTGCCCACTTTGTATCCCCAAAATTTAATCCCCCGGTTACATTGAAGTCTTCTGCGGCTTCCTCCAGCCAGACTTCGGGCCAGGGGTGGCTCCTGACAAATCCGTAAATATCCAGGACCAATTCCATCAACCTGCTGTCATCCCTGCTGCCGTAGCATTCCACTAAATTCAAAAACTCTTCCGTGCAATTCTCCGGTTCGTACCTTGATTCAAATAGCTCCTCCAGTGCTTCCATCTGCAGCAGAAGGGCCTCAGTATCATCCGCTATCCTGAATGCCGGATCCAGGTCCGTCATATGAAAGTAATTCCTTATAACATCAAGACAGAAGGAGTGTATGGTCGTTATGCCCGCTTTGCCCAGGAGAGCCAGCTGTCTCTGGAGATTATCCATATCCTTCCTGCCACCCCTTTGGGCTTCATCCAGTATGCGCCCCAGGGAGGCTCCTATCCTCTCCCTCATTTCGGCGGCTGCGGCATTAGTGAAGGTGACTACCAGGAGTCTGTCAATATCAACGGGGTTCTCGGCATCGGTAATTTTTCTAATTATTCTTTCTACCAGTACAGCCGTTTTTCCGGCTCCTGCCGCTGCTGCCACTAGAAAATTGCAGCTTGCCCCCGATATTGCTCCGGTCTGCTCATCGGTCCAGAGGACTTCCTTATTTGCTGATGCCATTGGTATCACCGCCTTCCTCTGTCTTTTCCCCTATAAGCCTCCAAATCTCTTCCTCCTTCATGTCCTGCAGGTTCCTGTACTTGTTTCCGGCAAGCTTCATGTCAAACTGGCAAACGCATTTGTATCTGCAATAGGTGCATGCACTGACACTTTTCTTTCTATAGGGACTTATAGCAATATTCCCTTTAAGCATTTCCTGTCCCAGGTTTTTCATAAGCTCCCTTGTATGACGTTTCAGCATATCAAATTGTTCCGCAGTTGCAGCCGAAGATCTGCCCAGATCTCCCCCTTTGTTTACTCTGGCGGGTATAATTAGGGAATCTCCATCAATATCTGTGTCCATTTCCTTAATAAGCTTCACGTCCGCAAGAAGGAGCCCCTTCATTTTCAATTCCTTCATTATTGCTCTCTCTATTTCCTCTTCAGAGGCTTCCCTGCTACCCCGGACAATAGGGTCATTCAGAGTAAAATAGAGCATCCCCGCAGGTATCACCGGTTTTCCTGTCTCATCCTTCAAGCTTTCACCGGCAGCATCCAGATATGTAATCAGCTGCAGCTGCAGCCCATAGTATATATCCGCTATCCTGAGACTTTTACTGCCTGATTTGTAATCCACTATCCTGAAATATCTGCCTTCTTCCCTTTCCAGGCAATCCAGCCTGTCGATCCTGCCGGACAAGGCCATTTTTTCTCCGGAAGGCAGCTCTAATGTTATCGCAGGGAGTTTTCCCCCGACTCCGAAGCCCAGCTCATATCCAACAGGAGCAAAGCTGCTTCTCCGCATGTGCTCCGATATCAGCCAAACGGATCTTGTCAGCACCTTCTTCAGTCTGTCGGCAAAATATTTATATCTTGCCGAGCTCATGAACATGCCCCCAAAGGCATCCGTCATAAGCTCATCCACTATCAGGGCGACCTTTTCTGCACACCAATCCCTCTTTATATTTCCCCAGCCTATGCCACTTTCGCTTACAATATTGGAAAACCTGTCAATGACATTATGCATAAAGGAGCCCATATCCGGCGCATTCATTTTCATTATCCGCCGTTCCCTCGCCTTAATCCCGTATTCCAGATAATATGAAAACGGGCAGGAAAAATATCTTTCAAGCCTTGATATATTTGTATTTATATCGCTGTATAGCTTCCTTATTCTCTCCCGGTTAATAGGCTTCACCTGATTAGTATAACCAAAACCCTCCATCATCCGGGCATATTTCTCTCTCCAGCCCTCTTTTTCCTTATACCATTGGGCTGCAGCTTCCCATACAGGGTCTATAAGCCTGCCTTCATACTTCTGCCTCATGGCAGCCGTCAGCCCGTTAAAGGCGGGCACAGGAGCCGAAATACCTGCATATCCATTGTTTGACGGTTCACTGTCTGCTATTCCGCTCTCGAACCTTATTCCCGGGAACATCCTTCTGAGCCTGTTTATTACTGCAGAAGGCCTCAGGGCCTTTCCGTCGCTGTCGGAGGCGCGCCAGCTCAGCCTCATGTACTCCGAGGGCGCTGTTAATGCAGTATATATAAGATGCTGCTGTTCAAAGGTCCTGCCTCTGGTATCCGGTGCAAGCTCAACCCCCAGGGCTCCCAAAGCCTCTCTGTCCCCGTCAGATAAAATTCCCTCGTGTCTGAAGGGTACTGGAAAAATTCCGTCATTGGCTCCTAATATGTACAGTGCTTTTATATCATGACTTCTGGAGCGTTCCAGGCTGCCCACAGTGACCTGCTCTATTGCCTTTGGTATGAGCCCTATGCTGTATTCTCCGAAGCCTACGGAGAGGATCCCGTGAAAAGCCTCAATATTGACCCTTTCCTCCCCCATAGCTTCTACTACCTGATCCAAAAGCTCCATAAGTATATTCCAGACCTGACTGTACTCCCCTGCCCTGTCCAGTTCCCCGGCTTCGGTGAAATTTCTGACCAGCTCCTCCAGCCTTTCGGGCACCCCTATTTCACATAAAAACTCATATAAAGTGGTGCACATTTCAAAACAGGTGCTCTTTCCCTTTATTCTTCCATGAAGCCCCAAGAGCGGTGCGGCTGCAGCCCTTCTTGAATCATTGACCCCTTCCCATTCATCGGCCTTAATCCAGCTGCTGCCTTTCTTTCCTGTAGCCAATACATAGTTCTCCAGAAAATCAATATCCTTTCTGCTGATTCCCGTAAGTCCTGTCTTTAAATATCTGAATACCGATTCATAGGACCAGTTGCCTATAAAAACCTCAAGGGCCGAAAGCACAAGAAGAACAATGGGGTGCCCCAGGATACTCTTTTTCCTGTCTATGAAACAGGGTATCCCATATTCCCCGAATACTGCTTTTATCACCTTTTCGTAAAGGGCCAGGTCCCCGGTTATTACGGCAATATCACTGTATCTGAGCCCTTCATCCCTGCATTTTCTCAGTATATCCCCGGCGGTGTTTTCAACCTCTGAATAAATGCCGGAAGCTTCATACAGGCGCAAATGCTCTGTGCCGCCCTTATATGTACCGTAAAGAAATGAATGCAGGTGCGCTTCAAGAAATGCCAGTTCATCGTTGTACTTGAACCCGCTGTTTTTGACGGCAACAGGGGCTTCCTCCCCGGCTCCGGTTTCAGCAGCCAGCCTTCTGAGCCTTGCTGCTGCAGTTTTTACCGGAAGGAATGCATCTATTTCCTCTATCATCATTTCATCAGCCAGGCAATCGGTGCATAAAGCCACATTCACTCTGGAGGCCTTCGTCAAAAGCTTCTCTATTATCGTATATTCCTGGGGGGTAAAGCCGGAAAACTCATCCAGCCATATTTCCGAATCCCCGGGGAGATCATATTTTGCAAGCCTTTCAGCCAGAAGTGTCAAATCGTCGTCAGAGTCAATATATCTTTCATGGAGCCTCTTTTCAAATTCCTCATATATAAGACCTATATCATGGAGCTTATCTGCAAGGCGGCTGTCCATCCCGGCTGTATCGAGGCTGCTTAGAACATCGGTGGTAATGTTATACCTTTTAAGCTCGCTTATGGTCCCGCACAGTGTATTTACAAAGCCTCTCTGCCCGGCAGCCTTTGCGAATACCTTTAAATTCTCTCTGTGCTTTTCCAATATTGTATATACCAGTATGCTTTTACCCGAGGGGTTAATGTGCTTTCTTACTATCCCCCCGACTTCCCCCAGCACCCTGTAGGACAACCTTCCGAAGCTCAGCACCTCCACTCCGTTAATGCCGCTTGCCCCCAGAGCTGCAATAAGCCTTTTCTCGGCCTGGAAAGAAAACTGTTCGGGAACAATTATAATGTGTCTTGATGCTGTCCCCACTGCAAGACTTTCTTTTATTTCATTGAGGCAGAAAGTGCTCTTGCCGCTTCCCGCCCTTCCGTATATGATCCTCAGGCTCATAGTGCCTCCTCCTGTTATGGGAATTTAAGTATATTATAACACAAGCCGGGACAAATGGGCGATAGGCAATAGGTGGCAGTAGTATAGGACAAAGGGCAGGTGGGTATCAGGCAGTAGCAAGTGGGGGGTAAGAGCAAATGGTTAATAGGCAGTAGCAAGTGGGGGGTAAGAGCAAATGGTTAATAGGCAGTAGCAAGTAGGAGATAAGAGCAAATGGTTAATAGGCAGTAGCATGTGGGGGGGTAAGAGCAAATGATTAATGGCAGTAGCAAGTGGGGGGGTAATTGTTTTGCCTGCGTTTTTCTGTTAAAATCAAATTATATAGGAATTTGAAGGGACTAAAAGACATGAATTATATAGTTAACAAATTTAAGAATGATCGATCCAGATCCATAATACTCCTGATAATAACGGCATTCCTGTGGAGCATGGGAGGATTGGTGATAAAGCTGGTCAATTGGAATCCGGTGGCCATAGCCGGAACAAGGAGCTTTGTGTCCTCTTTGCTTATGCTGGCGGTACTGAAAAAGCCCAGCTTCAGGTTCGACAGGTACAGACTGGCCTCTTCAGCCGCTTATGCCTGCACAGTAATAACCTTTGTTGCGGCAAACAAGTACACAACCGCAGCCACTGCCATTTTGCTTCATTATACAGCTCCCATTTATGTAGCTGTATTAAGTGCCTGGTTCCTTAAAGAACGTATTACGAGGCTGGATTGGATCGTAATTTTTCTGGTAATCGGAGGAATGTTTCTTTTCTTCATAGAAAAAATATCTGCCGGGGGGCTCCTTGGCAACATCCTGGCGATTATAAGCGGAATGGCCTTTGCTGTCCTGGTTATCCTTCTCAGGAAACAAAAAGACGAGACACCCTTAGAGCCGGTGTTTTGGGGAAATGTGCTTACGGCAATTATAAGCCTTCCCTTTGTATTTACCTCCGTTCCCGATACCCCAAGCATAATGGGTATTTTGTTCCTGGGCTTGTTTCAGCTGGGAACGGCGTACATACTTTATGTTTATGCAATAAAGCATGTCACAGCCCTGGAGGCGACTTTGATACCTATTATTGAGCCGGTACTGAATCCCCTATGGGTGTATCTGGTCACAGGAGAAGCCCCGGGCCCCTGGGCCTTTTTGGGAGGCTTTATAATATTGGCGGCGATCACCGGAAGAGGAGTAATCAATGCCAGACGCGGACATGAACAAAGGGCCGGTTAACCGACCCTTTCAACCCTCATTCCAGTTTCGTGCCCGTTCAGATCCTGAGTTTCCAGGCTCTTCCCTGTTACCCTTTCTATTTTGTCGGCCAGGGTTTCCTTCATGATATAATCCTTGTGCGCAGAAACTGCATCTGCAATATCATCGTCTCCATCAAAATATATGCTGATTCTGTCCATCATTTCGTAATTATTGTTCTTCCTCATCTGCTGCACCTTGGAGATGAATTCCCTTGCATAGCCCTCGTCAACAAGCTCTTTTGTCAGAACGGTATCAAGTATTATAAACAGATTGTTTTCCGTTGTTACCGTAAAGCCTTCCTTGGCCGATATGCTGATTATCACGTATTCCTTGTTTACCTCCAGCTTTTCCCCCTCAAGCTCAACGGAAATTGCCTCGCCGGCCTCCAGCCTCGGCGCATACACAGAGGCATCCATTTCCTGCAGCACTCTGGCAAAGGTTTTTACCTTCGGCCCCAGCACAGGTCCGGCATACTTGTAGTCCGGCTTCAGGCTGAAGTCTATATATTTGTTCAGATTGCTCTCAAATACAACTTCCTTTACATTCAGCTCCTCCTGAATAAGGGGTACCAGATAGGATATCAGTGCTTCATATTTTGCATCTATAAAAACCTTCTGGATGGGCTGGCGCACTTTTATCCTTACCTGTTCCCTTGAGGCCCTTCCCAGACCCACCAGGCTTCTGACAAGGTCCATTCTCTCCTCAAGCTTATCATCTATAAGATCCTCGTTCGATTCCGGGAAATAGGCTACATGTACCGAGAGTTCTCCCGTAAGCTTCCTGTATATTTCCTCTGAAAGATACGGGGCAAAGGGGGCGATCAGCTTTGATATTCCTGTCAATACCTCATAAGTAGTATTATAAACCGCCTTTTTGTCTTCGGTAAGCTCCGTAACCCAGAATCTCCTTCTGGAACGCCTTATATACCAGTTGGACAGATCCTCATTAATAAAGTTCTGTATCTTCCTTACGGCCTTTGTAAGATCGTATATTTCCATTTCGGCGTTAACTTCCCTGACCAGGTTGTTATATTTAGAAAGTATCCATCTGTCCAGCTCCGGGCGATCATTATATTCTACAAAGAAATCCTTGGGATCCACGCTATCGGTATTTGCATACAACCCAAAGAAGGCGTAAACATTTTTCAGAGTTCCGAAGAACTTGCTCAGTATTTCCTTGAGGCCGTCCTCATCAAACTTGGTGGTTGACCATACGGGAGATACATACATCAGGTACCATCTTAAGGCATCCGCACCGTACTTTTCAAACATTTCAAAAGGATCTACTGTGTTTCCCAGGGACTTTGACATTTTCCTTCCTTCTTTGTCTACCAGGTGCCCGCTGACAAGCACATTTTTGTAGGGTGAGGTTTTCATCACAAAGGTTGATATTGCTATCAATGAATAAAACCAACCCCTGGTCTGATCTATTCCTTCGCAGATAAAGTCCGCCGGGAATAAGCCGTCAAAGTTTTCTTTGTTTTCGAAGGGATAATGATGCTGTGCAAAGGGCATTGCCCCGCTGTCGAACCAGCAGTCTATAACCTCCTTGACCCTCGTCATTGTTCCACCGCACTTCTCACACTTTATGTGAATGTCATCCACATAAGGCTTGTGCATATCAATGCTTTCGTCCACCTTTTCAAGGGCTCTTTCTATCAGCTCTTTCCTTGAGCTTATGGAATCGGTATGGCCGCATTCGCATTTCCATATATTAAGAGGGGTTCCCCAGTATCTGTCCCTGGAGAGAGCCCAGTCATTGACATTCTCTAACCAGTTGCCGAAGCGCTTCTCCCCAACGTAATCCGGGAACCAATTTACGGCATTGTTGTATGCTACCAGCTCATCCCTGAGCCTGGTCATCTCAATATACCAGCTGGGCTTTGCGTAGTAAAGCAGAGGGGTCTTGCATCTCCAGCAATGAGGATAGTTATGGTCAACTTTTTCCTTTTTGAAAAGCTTCCCTTCAATTGCCAGCCATTTTATTATATCCGGATCTGCCTCAATTACGAACCTTCCTTCCCAGGGAGTAGCGGTAAATTCACCGGACTTGTTGACCGGCTGCAATACCGGCAGGTCATACTTCTTACCGGTGTTATAGTCGTCCTCGCCGAAGGCCGGAGCGGTATGGACTATCCCTGTGCCGTCCTCGGTGGTAACATAGTCTGCCAGTGTCACGTAGAAGGCCTTTTTGTCCCCTTTGACAAAGGGCATCAGCTGCTCGTATTCAATGTATTCCAATTCTGTACCCTTAAGCTCCTGAAGAACCTCGAAATCCTCCCCCAGCACCTTGTTGGACAATGTCTTCTCCACATAATATACCTCGCCGTTCTGTTTCACTTTGAGGTATGTCTCCTTTGGGTTCACCGTAAGGGCTACGTTTGACGGCAAAGTCCAGGGAGTGGTGGTCCACACCAGGAAATATTCATCAAGGTCTCTTCTCTTGAACTTGACAACAACAGTGGTCGTTTTTATTTCTTTATAACCCTGGGCCACCTCATGGGAAGCAAGCCCTGTGCCGCACCTGGGACAGTAAGGGGAAATTTTGTATCCTTCGTATATATAGCCTTCTTTTTTGAATTTGTCCAATATCCACCAGATTGATTCTATATAGTCATTTTCATAGGTTATATAGGGATGGTCCAGGTCTATCAGATAGGCCATTTTTTCGGTCAGTTCCCTCCAAAGGCCCACATATTTAAAAACCGACTCCTGACATTTCCGATTGAATTCTTCTATTCCGTATTTTTCAATGTCCTGTTTCCCGGAGAGCTTAAGCTCCTTTTCAACTTCAATTTCAACAGGAAGCCCATGGGTGTCCCAGCCGGCCTTCCTCTTAACCTGATAGCCCTTCATGGTTTTGTAGCGGCATACCGTATCCTTCAGTGTCCTTGCCAGTACATGATGTATGCCCGGCCTGCCGTTGGCAGTAGGAGGCCCTTCATAGAATATAAAAGGCTTTTTGCCTTCTCTTGTTTCCACGCACTTATTGAGAATATCAATTTCTTTCCAATATTCTGCTATGCCGCTTTCATTTTCTGCTACGTTCTTTTCCTCTAATAACTTGAACTTATCCATCTCAACCATCCTTTCTAAAGATTCATACAAATTGAAAGTCCCTTCAGCCAAGGCCGAAGGGACGATAATTTACCGCGGTACCACCCATATTATGCATCAGTATAACAAATACTATGCACCACTTAACACATATAACGCATGCCTGCGAAAGAGCTTAATGGCTTCGGCTCTTCAGCTCCAAGGTGATCTTCATAAGATGGCAAATGGCAAACTTTCACCGTTGATTGCCTCTCTGTGAATTGCGTTCCTTACTACTGTCCTCTTCAATGCTGTTGGGCTTTTTTGAATTAATATCAATAATTATATATTATAGGTAGATAGGATGTCAAGATGCAAAAACTCTAGTGTTGCAAGTTCCTATCAAATTGTGTTATCCTAATAAAGAAATTCATGTGGAAAGGATTGTGCATCATGTCGAAAATTGGAAGTGCTGCATAATGGAGCCGATATATGAAAATTGAACAATTAATTTGGAGCCTCAATAGCAGCCGGGTCTTTAGCTGCAGCGAAGGCTTTGGACAGGCCGATCTGGTATTGGTTTTTGGGGGCAGAGAGTTTATAAGCAATGAGGAGCTGCTTGCCGGAATCAGGCGGAGATATGAAGACGCCCATATTGTCGGATGTACTACTTCAGGCGAAATACTGGGAACAATGGTATTTGACAATTCACTTACCACAACTGCAGTCCAATTTGAGGCAACAAAGATAGAAACTGCATCTGTCAGTCTTGAAGATCCTGCCTTAAGCTATGAAGCAGGTGAAGAACTTGCCAATTTCCTTCATAAACCGGGGCTTGCTCATGTTTTTGTGCTTTCTGAGGGATTGAATATAAATGGCAGCAGGCTTGCTGCGGGAA
Source organism: uncultured Clostridiaceae bacterium (assembly GCA_964447145.1). Taxonomy (GTDB): domain Bacteria; phylum Bacillota; class Clostridia; order Lutisporales; family Lutisporaceae; genus BRH-c25. The sequence goes on along the minus strand of CAYURW010000015.1, from coordinate 16,555 downwards.
TGAAAGCTGTTTTGCCCAATAATATATCTATTACAGGAGGGCTGGCGGGAGATGGTGTTTTGTTCAGCCGTACAATGACAGTTGCGGATGGTTATGCAAAACAAAACATTGTCACAGCAATAGGTTTATATGGCGACAGGATAAGAATCGGCTTCGGTTCTTTTGGAGGCTGGGATCCCTTCGGCATTGATCGGCTTATAACCAAGTCGTCAAACAATGTACTATATGAAATGGATGGCAAGTCTGTAATTGACCTTTATGACAATTACCTTGGAGAGCATGCCAAGGATCTTCCGGCATCAGGATTGCTTTTCCCTCTTAGCATCCGTTCAAAAGACAGCGACAAAGGCCTGGTTCGTACCATATTGGGAATTAACAGACAGGAAAAAAGCATGACTTTTGCCGGGGATGTCCCGGAGGGCTATTATGCAAAATTAATGAAAGCCAATATCGACTCCCTTGTTAACGGAGCTCAGGATGCCGCAGAGTTAAGCCGCTACAGCTTAGGCTCAGAGCCGGAGCTTGCCGTATTAATCAGCTGCGTAGGAAGGAAGTTAGTGCTTAATCAAAGAGTTGAAGAGGAAATTGAAGCTGTGAGGGACAAGCTTGGTGAGAAGTGTATGTTTACGGGGTTTTACTCCTATGGTGAGATTTGCCCCTATACCCGTTTAACTGCCGGCAACGGCAGGAATATGTATAGTTACAGTACAGGTTGTGAACTGCACAACCAGACAATGACAATTACAACATTCATGGAGGAGTCACAATGCCAGAGCTGCACAAACTTTTGAAGCGACAGTTGAAAAAATATTTGGAGCTATCGGAAGCACCCTCCGGAATGGAATCCTTTATCAAAGCAATTAACGATGCCTATTGCCAGAATGACATGGACAAAATGATGGTTGAAAGATCACTGGAAATAAGCTCAAAAGAACTGATCTCTACTATAGATCAGCTGAAGCAGACTCAGGAAGAGCTGCTGTCCAGCAAGGAGCAGATCAGGAGTATTGCATGTCACGATTCTCTAACCGGCTTACCTAACCGTTATATGTTGAGCAATGAGATTGATGATATCCTGAAGGAAGTTGAGAAAAGCAAGCAGGGATGTGCATTTCTTTTCATAGACATGGATGATTTCAAAAGAATCAACGATGCACATGGACACAGTATTGGAGATGAAGTGCTCCGCCTGGTGGCAAAAAGGCTTAATAGCTGCATCGGGAATAATGGCAGGATATATAGATATGGTGGGGACGAATTCCTTATAATATTAATGAACCTGAACAAGCAGCAGGTAATAAATACAGTAACCAAGATGCTGAAGGATTTTGAAGGCCCATTCCTGATCAATCACCTGGAGATCTATACGACTCCAAGCGTCGGTGTGAGCTTTTTTATGCAGGATGGGGATACGGCCGAGGAACTTGTCAGGAATGCCGACGCAGCTATGTGTTGGGCTAAGGATTGTGGAAAGAACAGCTATGAGATTTTTTCCAGCAAAATAACAGAGCTTCAGAACAGAAGACTTAAGTTAGAATATGCTATGAAAAATGCATTGAAAAACAATGAATTTGTCCTTTACTATCAGCCGCAAATCAACATGGTGACAGGAAAACTGTGGGGACTTGAGGCATTAATCCGTTGGAATCATCAGGAGCTTGGGATGCTTATGCCGTGTGAATTTATCCCTATTGCAGAAGAGTCCGGAGATATAGTTAAAATAGGAGAGTGGGTCGTTCGGACTGTTTGCAGTAAAAATAAATCTTTGATTGACAAAGACATCCTTAATTTACCTATAGCAGTTAATGTATCAGCAGTACAGCTGAAGCAATCCGATTTTGCTGAGGTAATAGAGCAGAATCTCCGTATTACAGGGTTGGATCCGCGAAAACTGGTAGTGGAATTTACAGAAAGTATCATGCAGGATGCGGATAAATCCTTTGAAACAGTCAACAAGCTAAAGAAACTGGGAGTCAAGGTTTCTATAGATGATTTCGGCACAGGGTACTCCTCTCTCAGTCTTATTAAAGACCTGGATATCGACCAGTTGAAAATTGATTCCTCCTTTGTCAGAGATATTACACGCAGTTCTAACACAATGGATATCATAAAGCTGATAATCGATATAGGAAAAAACTGAATTTTGAAATTGTAATTGAAGGCATTGAGAATGAGAAGCAAGCCGAAGCGGCTGTCAAAAGCGGCTGCAACTTCGGGCAAGGGTATTATTACAGTAAACCATTACCCGAAGCCGAGCTTATGAAAACGATCGAGAAATTTAAGTAAAATGCAAGGCTATATCCTCCCGCCTGCATTTTCTATATTTACCTTAACATCTACACTTATTTCGGCCTCCCGGATAATTCTGTCGATATCTTTTTTATCCATTCTTTCCCTGGAATGTGCCTTTATTTCTTTTGCTACGTTTAATGCATCAAAGCCATACTCCTCCTGCACCTTTTTCACAAATTCCCGTGCCCGCTTCTTAATGAAATCCTCCAGAGACCTTTGACTGAGCTTCAATGCATCCGGGTTGTCCTTGAATGATCCGCTGTTCTTTTTCTCGACTAATTCTCCGGATAGTTTTATTTGAATACTAATTATATATTTGTCTCCTTCCTTTTTTATCTTGACCTTACGGCTATTTTTACAGGAAAATGTTTCCTGGTCTATGATTTTTTTATCTTCCCTGACATCATAAGTAATAACTCCTCTGCCTTTGATTCCGCGCAGAAATACTGCAGTTTCCGTATCCTTACTGTCTATATTCTCAGTTTTTTTCCCATCATTTAAAAAGCAGGAACCAACCATTGCTATATCTTCACCCTTATGCCCGATTATGGGCAGCATTGGCGCCGTATTGTTTGAAATAATGTCTCTGCTGAATATAAACAATGTGCATACAGGGAAAAAATTACTTTTTCTTATGTTCTTTAACAGTATCCTTATATATATACTGGTGTCAGGATAGTGCTTTACACGCATGCTTATCAGGTCAACCGCCCTTCCCTCTGATACTGCCATATATAAAGAATCCTTCACTCCAGTATTCCTGCTTATGGAATCAATCAGCATATTGAGATTTTCCTTTTCTGCAATCTCTTTCCCAAAAATCGCAACCTGTTCCTGCCCCAGTATATACTGTTCGCCGAAGTGCGCATCCCTCCTGCTTCTTGTCTCTGCCGGCATTTTACAGGGAGTCCTTTCAACATGGTACCTGCTTTCTGCCTCCTCATAAACCACAGGGGCGCCTATGCTTATAAGATACCTATCATCAGGATATTCCTTTTCCTCTTCTCTGGCATAGTCATATCCTAATAAAAACGGAAAAGCAAGCTCATCCAGCTTCCTCTGATCCCAACAGCCAGATAATAGTGAAATGCTTGGCAAAACAAATATCAACAGCAGAATACACCTGTTAACTGCTTTCATTACTAACCCTTCCTTTGCTTCGGATTGCTGAAAGTGCCAATAGTAACAGCGGCATCGCAATGCCAAGTATAAGCGAATATGTCCCGATAAAGTCCGACAAGCGGAAGGAAGCATATATGTTTTTGGGAAACCATGCGATAAGTGCAATAATCGGAAATAATACAGCCACAACTATTTCCAAAGATTTTATCCCGAATATATCCTTTATAATAAGGCCGGCGCAAAAATACTGATTGCTGACCGGCTTGACAGACATTCCTATCCATGCCAGCAAGAACAAAAATTCCAACCTTTCCAATATGGGAAAATCTACTACAGATTGTATAGCCAAGCCAGGCCACGTGGTTATTTTGGTGAGGTCCGCCCCGAACACAGCTACAACAGCTACAACTGTATACAGATACAGAAAAGCCGTAACAGACAGGGCTGTTATACTTGCCTTTAGGGTTTCCTTCTTCCTTATTACGTAAGGGCCGAAAACAATTAGTGCTTCGAAGCCGGAGTATACATAACCGGTAGCTAAGGCTGCTTTTGAATATTCTTTAACGGAGTGATTCAGTACGGGCATGAGGTAATGAATATCCCCATACATGAACACTGAAGGTAAGAAAAATATTATAAACGGAAGAAGTATATAAAACAGGAATTCGTTTAGTCTTCCCAAAACCTTTATGCCGGAGCCTGCCATGTAGGCGCTTACACCAAGTCCGAGAATTATCTTTGCAATCATTGGGGTTTTGGGCAGCAGAAACTGAGTAATTATTTCAACAAATATCCGAAGTATTACTGACGTGGCCATAGTGGAATATACAGCAAATACTGCTGCCAGAAGCCTGCCGAAAAACTTACCGGCAAGCTTTTCTGTGAGTGCAACAAAGGATAAGCCGGGATATTTGCCGATTATTTTGCTTGAAAGCCAAAGAGATACAAAAGGAATAATCGCTCCGAGTAATACTGCCAGCCATGCATCCTGCTCTATAGCTTCTGATATAACCCTCGGAAGAACTATAACCCCTGAACCCAGCATACAGCCAATGAGTATGAAAATGAGCTGCTTGCTTGTTATTGTATAGTTCATTTCAGTTTTCACGCGTACCACTCTTTTCCCTGTTATTTACCGCCCTCGTATCATCTTCATGGGGTATGGATAAAGGCCTTTTTGTAAGCTTCCATATCGGCATTCTTATAAGAGCATCCTTCATATCTCTAAACCGTGCAGGCGCAAAGGGAGATAAATATGGTACACTGAAGCTTTCAAGCCTTGCAAGATGAGTCAATATCACAATGAGTCCCAGAGCTATTCCATAACCGCCGAAAGAAACCGCCAGCAGGATAAGAAAAATCCTCAAGAGTCTCATTACCAATGTCATACTGTAGTTCGGCAGCACGAAATTACATACTGTAGTGACTGCTATTACTACTACCATTACGGGGCTTACTAAATTGGACCTTATAGCAGCATCTCCCAGTATTATCCCCCCGACTATGCCTAACGTTCCTGCTACTGAAGTAGGAAGGCGTATTCCTGCCTCCCTCAGCACCTCAACAACAAATTCCATAATCAGTACTTCAACTATCGGCGGGAACGGCACCTTTTTCCTCAAACGCGTAAAGCTTATTATCAAATTCGAGGGTATAAGCTCCGGGTGAAAGGTTGTAAGGGCTATATAGACAGATGTGCCCATAACTGCGGTTATAAAGGCAAAAAGCCTGATGATACGTGCAAATGTTCCGACAAGGGGTCTTTCATAGTAGTCTTCTGTTGCCTGAAAGAATTCAACAAATACGGCAGGGGCTGTAAACACATATGGTGATCTGTCAGATATTATGAGAACTCTTCCTGCAAGCATATTGGCTATTGCTTTGTCAGGCTTTTCAGTCCCCTGAAGCTGAGGAAAAACAGACCATGGATTATCTTCAATGTATTGCTCAATATATCCGCCGGAAAGTAAGCTGTCAATTTTTATCTTGCTTATCCTCGTTCTTACTTCTTCAACTATTCTGGGATCTGCCACTCCTTCAATATAAACAATCGCAACATCCGTCTTTGTCCTCTTTCCTACCTTGATTACTTCAACCTGAAGCAGCGGATCTTTTACAAACTTTCTTATCATCCCGATATTTACCCATATATCTTCGATAAACCCTTCCCGGGTACCGCGTATCCTTTTTTCTGTTTCAGGCTCGGATATCTGCCTTTCCTGTCCCCCTCCGATCATAAGGATCAGAAAGCCTTCAATTCCATTTACAAGCAGGAGACCTTTCCCCTCAAAAAGATTCTGAACTGCAGCTTCATAATCTTTTTCAAAATTTACACCACCTGTCTGAAGGCATTTCTTCATGAGGTAATCCCTTAGCTTTTCGCCGGTCGGTACAGTGTTTTCCAAGCCCTTACAACTCATAACGGGCATTAATATATTATCATTCAGAATTTTTTTATCGATGTATGAAATCAAATAAATGAGTATCGCATCAATATTCTCATTGCCGCCGACAAAAAGCTCCCTCATTGCTACATCTGCATGCCCCGAAAGATCTTTTCTGAGTCTATCGGATGTATTCTCAAAGCTTCCGGCTTTGTCTGCATTATTTTCATCATGTTTTACCTTGAATTGCTTCGCTGTCATTGGCTTTACAGCTTCCCGGGCAAGCTTTACCCTTTTCATGAAGATACACTTCCCAACAGGTTATTTGTCAAATGCTTTGATCTATATTGTTTCCTGTTTTATCCGATTTATTACTAAATCAGAGGAAGGGGACAGGGGCTGTATCAAGATGTAAAAATTTTTGCCTTTACCGACCTATTTACAATATTCTCAGGCATCACGCCCTGAGCGATCCTTGCCGCCTCCCTGCCGACGCTGATATAAAGCCGTACAAAAGCGGCATCCGAATAGGAGGCAGAATGCGGGAGCACAGTCACCCTATCCATTTTTAGAAGCGGATTGCCGGGATCCACCGGCTCCTTTTCAAAAACATCAAGACATGCGGCTTGTATATTTCCGTTCTGCAGGGCGCTGATCATCGCCCCCTCGTCAATTGTCGGCCCTCTTGATGTATTAATGATCGTCGCAGTCGGCTTCATCATATTGAACTGTGTTTCCCCGATCATGTGATAGGTTTCGGGAGTCAAGGCAGTGTGTATGGTTATATAATCCGATTTTTGCAGCAGCTCCTCAAGGCTGACCGGAACGATCCCTGCTTTTTTTGCAGCTTCCTCCTGTATATATTTGTCATATCCCAATATGTTCATATCAAAGCATCGGGCCTTTGCGGCGACAGTACAACCAATTCTGCCGCAGCCTATGATGCCGAGAGTCTCGCCATGAACTGCAGCCATTGGCGGCAATACAAGCTTGGCCTCTTTCCAGTGCCCTGCCTTAACCATTGAATTCAGCTTAATAAGCTTCTTGCTTTGTGCCAGAATAAACATGATTACATGATTTGCGACTTCTTCCCAGCAAAAATCCGGAACATTTACTACCATAATATTGTTTTCCGTTGCGGCATCAACATCTACCGTATCATATCCAACGCCATAGCGTATTACAGCTTTGAGCTTCGGCAGAGCTTCCATCACCCTTCGGGTTATCCTGCCCTCCGAAGTAAGTATAACATCGGCATCCCTTGCTGCATTGATTATTTCCCCTTCAGTCACTGCATTATGTCCTTCCAGCAGGGCCCCTGCCGATTCAATTTCCCGGCGCTCATATTGAAGATCGACCTCGGCACCGTCTCTGTCTATTCGAACTGCCAAAAATTTACCTTTCATAGGGATACAGCGCCTCCTTCTCCTGTCCAATCCGTGTGGAAGAACTTGCCGCGGCCGCTGTCCACACGCTCATATGTGTGGGCCCCAAAATAGTCCCGCTGTGCCTGAAGCAAATTCGATGGAAGCCTCTCGCAGCGGTAACCGTCATAATAGCTCAGTGCTGCGGCAAAGGCGGGAACGGGTATCCCATTCTGCATTGCGGCCGACAATACGTTCCTTAGACTCTGCTGATTCTGTCCCAATACTTTTTTGAAAAACGGGTCAAGCAAGAGACTGCCAAGGACTGGATCATTATCATATGCTTCTTTTATTCTTCCAAGGAATCTGCTGCGGATAATGCAGCCTCCCCGCCACATCAGCGCAATTCCGCCAGAGTCCAGATCCCAGCCGTATGTTTTTGCTGCGGCTCCCATAAGATCATAGCCCTGTGCATAAGATATTATTTTTGCCATATACAGTGCGTTTTTTATATCCTCAATAAATGCATCCCTATCCCCCGAAAACCCGGGGATTGGACCGGGCAGCAGCTTTGATGCTGTAGTCCTTTCCTTTTTCATTGAGGACAAATATCTTGCATAAACGGCCTCGCTGATAAGAGTCAGAGGTATGCCCTCTTCCAATGAAGCGACAGACACCCATTTGCCTGTACCTTTTTGCCCTGCGGTATCCAATATTTTATCAAGCAACGGCGTCCCGTCCGCTTCCTTATATCCAAGTATGGCGGCTGTAATTTCAATTAAGTAGCTGTTAAGCTCCCCTTCATTCCATTGAGCAAAAATACTGCCCATCTCTTCAGCAGTCATGTTCAGCAGTTCCCTGATTACATGGTACGCTTCGCAAATCAGCTGCATATCCCCGTACTCTATTCCGTTGTGGATCATTTTTACAAAATGTCCTGCCCCATTGGGACCCACCCACTCACAGCATGTATCCCCGGATTCCACCTTTGCGGCGATCCCCTGAAATATGGGCTTGACCAGGGGCCATGCTTCCGGGGAACCTCCCGGCATGATGCTGGGGCCTTTGAGAGCTCCCTCCGCCCCTCCCGATACACCCGTCCCTATATAGAGCAGGCCTTTTCCCACTACATGCTCCGTCCTTCGGATTGTATCCAGATAGTGTGAATTCCCCCCGTCTATTATTATATCCCCCTTATGAAGCAAAGGTATCAAGGCGTCTATCAAGTCGTCCACCGGTTGCCCTGCCTTGACCATCATCATTATTTTCCGGGGTTTTTTCAGGCTTTTGACCAATTCTTCAAGAGAATACGCCCCTATGATATTTTTCCCTGCTGCCCTTCCTTCCATGAAGTCAGTAACCTTCTGCAAAGTCCTGTTATAAACAGATACCCTAAATCCTTTGCTTTCCATATTAATTGCAAGGTTTTCCCCCATTACCGCAAGCCCGATGATTCCGATATCACTTTTGCCCATTTATTCTTACCTGCTTCTTTCCATATTCTACCTACCTCTTGACACGGGCATTTCCTTCATAAATACTCAGGAGTGTTTCCTCCTCCGGGGGCTGTCCGTAATCAGTGGCAAGGGTAGTGACAAGGGCTCCGGATGCCCAGCCGAACTGAAGGCACTTCCGGGGCTCCCAGCCTTTAACCAATGCATAGAGCAAACCGCCAACAAATCCGTCGCCGCCGCCGATCCGGTCGTATACCGGTATCTCCCTCGGCTCAATGACATACCACTGGTTCCCCGACAGCATAAGGGCGCCCCACATATGGCTGCTTGCATTGATCACCTGACGCAGGGTAGTTGCATATAAGGATACCCCGGGGTACTTCCTTTTGACGTTCCCAATCATATTCTTAAAATCAGCAATTTTCTCCCCGGGATTTGCCCCTCCGGCCTCAGGACCCTCAATACCAAGGGCCAATTGAAAGTCTTCTTCGTTTCCCACAAGGATGTCGGCAGCCCCGGCAATTTTTGAAAAAATCTCTCTCAACTCCGCTTCCCGGTTATTCCAAAAGGAAGCGCGGTAATTCAGGTCGAAGCTTATTAGGGTACCCGTCTTCTTTGCATATTGTGCAAGCTCCAGGCACAATTTCCCCGTCTCCGGTGAAAGGGCCGCAATCAATCCCGACATATGCAGCACAGCTGCCCCTTCTTTCACAAAAATCCTCTCAAGGTCAAAGTCCTTTGCCTGAAGCGTCCTTCCTACTTCCCCCGCACGGTCGTTTAACACCCTGGGCCCGCGTACGCCGAAACCCGAATCTGTTATGTTAAACTGATGGCGGTATCCCCAGGGCCCTCCCTGTGGAATCTCCGGCCCTTCAAACTCTATATTTCTTTTTCGCAGCTCGCCCTTTATGAACAGTGCGATCTCGCTGTCCTTTACAAATGCAGTCAGCAGCCTGACACGCATTCCCAGGGCTGCTGCAATGTTTCCCACATTGGACTCGGCGCTGGTTGCCTGCATTGTGTACAGGCTGCTCATAGAAACAGGCTGCCCTTCGGCTGCTGTAATACGCACTCCCATACTTGTCGGCATGACCATGGCATAAGTATATTGATCCTTCAGATGCATTATTATCCTCCTTATAGCTACGCCCTGATATCTATATAAGTGCGGGAATCGTTAAAAATCGATATGGTATGTATTGTTCTCCATTCCACTCATGGACATATGGGAGCAGCAAAGCTTTTCATACAAACGCCATTGATCTTCTACAGTCCTGGCCACTGCATCAAAATATTCCTTTACCACATCACGGGCATAATCGTGGGAAGTAAAGTGCCCCATATCTGCTGCAAGGCTATCCACTGCAGCTGTGCCTGCAGCATTTTCTGCAAATGCATATTTTTTCAGGAATGACAGAGCTTCTTCCTTTGTCCAGATACCGTCCCAGATATTCCGGGAAGCTTCCAATTTCCCGTATCCGGCAATCTCGCTATACCGGTGCCAAAGGGGCATCAATTCCAGCAGGCCCTGATCCAATCCTGCACTGCTGAATATATACTCCCTCTCAAAATCGATCTTCTTGCCCATTGAACCTTCAAAGCACAGGTCTATAACATGCCGTGCCGAACCCTCCGTAAATGCGGAGGAGGATGAATACTGAGAAACAACTGCCATCTCCGGCCAGCAGGTATCGATCATTGTCCGGGTACGCTTCTCATAATATGTAATGTGCCCGGGTTCCATTTCGTGGCCTATGCACTCAAGCACATGGTCCGCCAGCCACCTGAAGCCCAGGTTGAAATTACGCTCATACTCCAAATGGTTGTAATCGTATCCGAACAAAATTGACAGAAATTCCATTCCGGGATCAGGAAGCTCACGTACTCTTACCCGGGGCATACTGTTACCCGTCAGGGTCATGTGCTTCATTGACATATCGTGGAATGCAAGGGTGCAATCCTGCATTACCCTAAGCAGCTTCCCGGGGGGAACTGTAATTTTGTGCTTGAATTCACCGATTTTTTCTTGGACTGTTCCGGTACCGGGAATTGCCTGGGATAATTCACCGACAATACTGTCAAACTTGCTGTGATCGAAGGAGGGCGTCACCAGATCGTACAGCCCCTTTGTCATGGCATCATAGGACATTTTTTCACCCAACATCAAGCGGGTCCTGGTGTTTAGATTTCCCACGTGATCTATCAGGTAGTCGACCCGCTGCATTTCTTCCGGGCATGCCTTTTTTTTGTATAGCTTCAAGCTTTCCTTAAGGTGAGCGGATTCATCTAAAATATCCTCCAAGGTTTTTCCATGCTTCATATCCCCTATTTCGTAGTCGGGGAGAATTTTATACTCACGGGAAAAGCGCATGCTGGTTCTTCTCCAGAACGGCCCCTCCGTATACCATTGAATATCTGATTCGTCACATCTGCTTTTGCATAGTGTCAAGTCCAAATATTGCTGTGCCATAGCGTTTAATGCTGTTTCTGACATACTCCACACCTCTTAGTTCATTTTCATAATTTACATTTTCCTGAAACCCATCTTGCATTGCAATTCAGTTGTTTGGCAAATTATTTTGCATTGCAATTCAATTGTTGAGTAAATGCTTTTATTTATATTATAGAATTTGCATTATTTTGCCCTCATGCAGTAATCCGCAATTTCCTTTCCTGTCGCCACCCAAATATCATCATACTTCTGAATTTCCTCCAGCAGCTTCTCAAGCATGAATATCCTCCCCTGCTCTCCTGTGGCTTGAGGATCCAATTGCAGGTTCAACAGCGTCCCAAAATGCCGTGCGCCTCGCAGCTCACACATCCAGTTCTCCAGGACCTGATCCATTTCGGAGCTTCTTGCCTGTCCCTGAGGAATCGGAGGATCAAATGTAAATACAAAGTAGGGCAGGTCAAACAGTTCCCAGTGGATCGGGAGCTCTAGCAGCCCTGCCGGCTGCCTGAAATATGGAACATCATCCTCCGACAGGGAGCTGGAATACAAAAAACCCATTGATTTTACAATTGCAAGAGTTTCCTCCGTCATTTCCCCCTCCGGCATACGGAAGCCAAGAGGCACTTTTTTGGTTATATGGGTCAATGAATCAAGGGCTTCCTGCAAAGCCTCCCGCTGCTCCTGTACTGATAGATGTGCAAAAATTTCATGGTCGTTGCCGTGACATCCGATTTCGTGGCCCCGGTCGGCAATTTCCCGGGCTTTGTCGGGGTAACGCCTTGCGACTGCCCCGGGAATAAAAAAAGTGGCTTTTGTATTATACCGGTCCAGGGTATCCAAAAGGCGGGGCAATCCAAAATTCATACCGGTCCTCCCCAGGCGAAGGATATCCCCTTCATCCACATTAATGCCCGGATAGTATATCCTTCCGAAAAACTCCGCATCCAAATTAACACTTATCATAGCTGCGCATACTTTTCCCTCAGGCCACACAAATTTTCTAGTATCCATAGCCCTCCCCCTCCATAGAAGATTTATAAAAATTGGCAATTTCAATGCAGGGAGCATTCCAGACAGCCGGATTATTTGCAAGATATTCACAGAACCGGCGCAGCATGACAGCCCTTCCCGGGGTCCCCGCAATCTGCGGGTGGAATGCGGTAGAGCCCGAATTCCCAAACCGCACGGCGCCCTCCACCTCATGGACCCAGTTCCTGTATACACTTTCATAGGATGCAATGCGGGGCATTCCCACCAGCACTGCAGGATAGGAGTTCATAACCGTTTGCACATAATCGTCTGTCTGTTCGTCCCGGCATGGAATATTCACAGCCGGAGTTTTTTCTCCGTTTACTGTGTAATATTCACATGCCTCACCGCTGGTGCCCGAGCTGGAATATATGAATCCGCCGTCTGAATAAATCCATTTTTCTGTTTCGGGAAGCAAAGGACCGGTCGCCCTGAATCCGCGGGCCTTAACCCCGGCATATTTCAGGAATATTTCCTGGCAGTGCTCTATACGCGCTTTCTGCTCCTCGAAGGTAGATCCGTACTGTCCCGTATGATCAAGGCCATGATGGGCTATCTCGTGGCCTCGTTTAAGAATTTCAGCTATAACCTCCGGATGCTCCTGCACAATAACAGC
>CAYURW010000015.1:0-3832 GCA_964447145.1 uncultured Clostridiaceae bacterium | reverse complement strand
ACAAACCAGGTTGTTTTGAGACCATATTCATCCAGAATATCCATTACCCGCAGGGCACCCTTTTTGGGCCCAAACTGCCCAATGGAAGGCCCTTTTATATAGTTTGCGCCATTTGGCAGTGTTTTGGTCTTGTTTCGCCAAATAGTGTCTCCATCCATATCAAAGCCTAAAGAAAATGCGATTTTGGCTCCCTTAGGCCAAAGCATATCCATTACCCCCTTTTATACGTTTTATAATGCTTACACTAGCATCCTTTTGCCGCCGTTGGGAGCGACTATTTGTCCCGTTACGTATTCTGCAGCCTCTGATACAAGGAACAGCACCGTATTTGCAATATCATGGGGCGCTGCGATCCTTCCCATAGGGATCAGAGGTATCTCATCGGCAACCAGTTCAAAATCCGATTCCCGCAGCCCCGGGGTATCCGTAGTGGGCACGGGTATCACATTTACATTTATGTTATATGGCGCCGCTTCTCTGGCAATAGATGTGGTCAAACCGATTATTCCGGCCTTGGCCGAGGCATAATGGGCGCATCTCTCTCCCCCTCCGATTGCATATCCTGAGCTTATATTGACAATTTTGCCGCCCTTCTGCTGCTTCATATAGGGAAAGACCTCGCGGATCATATAAAATGCACTGTACAGGTTAAATCTTATATAGCGGTCCCAGCGTTCATCAGTTATGGTAAAAAAATCACAGGGAGGTTCACCGCCGCCTGCGTTGTTAACCAGGATATCCACTGTACCGAAAGCTTTAACTGTCCTATCTACAAGATTTTTTATATCATCTATTTTCAGTACATCGCAATGACAATACTCTGCCGTGCCTCCTGATGCCAGAATTTCTTCCTTTACCTTCATTCCGTTTGAATCGTTGATGTCAGCAACCATGACCCTTACTCCATAGGATGCCAGCTCCTCTGCTATCCCGCGCCCGATCCCCCGGCCCGAGCCTGTGACTATAGCCGCCTTTCCCTTTATCTTAAGATAATCCTTCATTTTACACCCTCTTTTCTGTCCGTTTTTTACCCAGGTAAGCTGCCACAACACCCTCATCCTTTGCAATTTCATCCCCCGTACCGTACCGGGTTATTCCCCCCTGTTCTATAACACATGCATGGTGGGCAATTTTGAGAGCTTTGCGTGCATTTTGTTCTACTAGCAGTACCGTTACACCCTGTTTATTTATTTTGTCTATAATGTCTATGACCTCGTTGACAATAAGGGGCGCCAGGCCTAAGGAAGGTTCGTCCATCAGCAGGACTTTGGGGTCTGACATAAGACCCCGGGCAATGGCCAGCATCTGCTGTTCGCCTCCCGATAAGGTTCCGGCCCGCTGTGTTCGGCGTTCGGACAATATTCCGAACATTTTGTATGAACGTTCCAGCCCCGGCCTCCGGTCTTTGACTAAATAGCCTCCCATCAGCAAATTTTCTTCTACAGTCAGATTCGGGAATATCCAACGGCCCTCCGGTATAAGTGCAATACCCTTGGAAAGCACTGCATGGGCCGCCTGGGGCAATGAATCGCCTTTATACAGAATCTGCCCGCTTTGGGGCTTTAGAAGCCCCGCAATACATCGCAGCAAGGTTGACTTTCCTGCCCCGTTTGCGCCTACAATGGACATTATTTCCCCCTGCTGCACCTCAAAGCTGACTCCGTTAAGCGCCTGAATTTTCCCATAGCTGTATTTCAAATTCTCTATCTGCAGCATCTATTCATCCACCCCCAGATAAGCATCTATAACATCCTGGTTCCCCTGAATCTCCTCCGGGGTACCTATGGCTAATTGCTTTCCAAAATTAATTACAGTAATTATATCGCACACGTCCATTATTACATCCATATGATGGTCAATAACAAGGATTGTAATTCCCTCATAGCGGTCCCGGATGTCCCGTATAATTTTTGAGAGTTTCTCCGATTCCCCCTCATTCATACCCGCTGCCGGCTCATCCAGTAAAAGCACCTTCGGTGAAGTAGCCAGGGCACGTACTATCTCCAGGCGCCTTTGCATGCCATAGGGAAGATTGCCTGCAAGATGATCCTTCATATCCCATAGGCCGACGCTTTCCAATAATTCCTTAATCCTGTGGGCGCACTTCTGTTCGTCCTTTCGATATTTTTTTGTTTTGAATACTCCTTCGAACAAATTGTAAGTCATGTTTTTCTGAAATGCGATGTGTATATTCTCATACACTGTCAAATCATTAAACAAACGTATATTTTGAAATGTGCGCGCAACCCCGTCCCATGCAATCTCATAAGGCATCTTTCCCACAACGGAATTGCCGTTTAGGAGGATATCCCCCTCAGTGGGTTTGTATACCCCGGTTATCATGTTGAACAAGGTGGTCTTCCCTGCGCCATTAGGCCCGATAACGCCGTAAATTGTGCCGCGCTGCGCTTTAATGCTTACATTATCCGTTGCAACAACACCACCAAACCGTTTGCATACACTGCGAACCTCTAATGCATAAACACCCTTTTCCATAGTCTCCATTATCTCCTTCCCGGCACCGCATCTTTACTTTTCCTCTGAAATTTCTCTTTTATCCATGACCTTATGTGCCTGATATTCCCGGAGCCCGGCCCCCGTGCGCCCATTAGTCCTGATGGGCGGAACAGGATCACAATAAAGACCAGGGTTCCATATAATACCATGCGCCACTGCTCTGCGGAGCCAAAACGCAGCAATTCCGGCAGGGGAAGAAGCAGCAGCCCGGCCAGTATAGTCCCTGCAAGGCTTCCGCGCCCCCCAAGAATTACAATTATGACCAGCTCTTCCGATTTTATTAAGCTAAACATATTAGGCTGCAAATAATGCATAAAATGCCCAAGCAGGGCGCCGGAACAACCGCATAATGCGCAGCTTATTATCATTGCCTCCATTTTATATTTGAATATATTTATACCTACAGACTGGGCAGCCAGCTCCTCTTCGCGAATAGCAACACAATTCCGCCCATGTTTTGATTTTATAAATGAATACAGCAAAACTATCGTAATAATCAAAATGATCCATACGGATACAAAGCCTGCACCGCCGGGAATATCCGGAAGCCCCCGGGCGCCCCCCGTTATTTTCGTCGCATTCTGGATTATTAACTTAATTGCCTCTCCGACACCCAGGGTCACTATTATAAAGTAGTCATCCCTGAGCTTCAGGGTCGGATAGCTCAATATTACCCCGATTACTGTCGCTGCGATCATACCTGCAATTACACCCAGGAAAACAGGAATGTCAAAGTTTTTTGTCAGCAGGGCTGATGTATATGCGCCTATTGCCATGAATCCGGCATGGCCCATTGTAAACATACCCGTGAAGCCGCAAAGGATAGATACCCCCAATACTGCGATCAAATAAATGCCGGCTAATGTTGCTACACCTAACCAATACTCCATAATTGCACCCCTCCCTTATGCCTTATCTTCACTGGTTTTGCCCATCAGACCCGAGGGCCGGATCACCAAAATAACGATCAGCACAAAATAAGCAAAAAGATCTCGTAATGATGTGGAGACATAAGCGGAAATCATTGCCTCCGAAATGCCAAGCAAAAGCGCGCCTACTACGGCACCCGGCAAGCTTCCCAGGCCTCCGAATACCGCACAGATAAATGCTTTATTGGTGTAGAAGGTTCCAAGTGAAGGATAGGTGGTATATTTCGCCCCCAGGAGAGTCCCCGCAACACCTGCCAAACTGCCGGCAATAAGAAAGATCGACAGTATGAGCCAATAGGTATTTACTCCCATAAGAGAGGTCGTCTCCAAATTAAAGGAAGCAGCACGAATCGAAAGCCCCAAACGGGTCTTTTTAATGATCAGCT
>CAYURW010000014.1:11690-32271 GCA_964447145.1 uncultured Clostridiaceae bacterium | reverse complement strand
CTTCAACCAATTTTGGAAAAGTAAAAATTTTATACTTTCCTATACAATAAAAAAAGCAGGGGCACCCTGCTTAAATGCTGCTCCCTGCCACTCTTATACTTTTTAGTATCATTATCTGCATTCCTCTGGATATTTTGCTGGGGTTTTCTATGTTGTTAAGCTTTGCCAGGGCATCTACGGTGGTATTGTACCTTTTTGCGATGCTCCACAGGGTATCCCCTTTCTGCACCATATATACAGTGACTGCAGGCACCCTTCCGAAGTCTATGCTCACACCCTCCATGGCCTCGATTTCCCATACAAGCTTTTTCTCTGTATGCTTAAGGGCTTCCGCATAAATCCCCAGTATGACCCTAAGCTCTATTACCTCATTATTTATCTGGGTGAATCCTATGCTATCGGCGCTGCACTTTATCGTATAAGGCATACCCAGCCTCACACCGGGTATATCAAGGAAATGCCTGAAGGGGATCTGTTCCGTCATGCTGCACATAGGCTCGGCACTGTAAGAAGTAATATATATTGCAGTACACTCCATTATTCCCTCTACAAGCATCCTATCGTCCAGCAGCTTAACTTCATTCACTACGGGCAGAACACTTGCGTAGCATACCTTCTCAATTTCAGGCTCCCCGTGCTTTATTTCCATGGTTTCCTTGATTACTATATTTGAACGGCATTTGCCTGCAAATTCACTGAAGGAAAGAATATTTCTCCCAACATCCACTACATTGGCCGGGCTATAGGCATCCACCACTATTTCCTGCTCGGTGTCGCTGAAGACCCTGGCCCCTATTCCCAATACCACATAGGCATTCAGTACCCTTCTTTCGCCTCCGGCATCCTCCGAGACTTCCAAATGATACTCTTGAAGAGAACTCTCCGTTGTGCATTCCATGTTTCTCCCCGCAGCCGGAATTTCTATGTACTGGGTAAAGGGCACCTCAAATTCCCGATATTGGAGCTTGCTATCCCCGGACTCAGCCTCATAAAGTATTACCAGCCCCAAGGATCCGCTTACCTCGACCTTGCCATCAATTGCTTTTTCGTCCTTTACCACGACCCGGCAATCCGATCTGAGTATTCTGCTTATCTCAGGCATTTCAGAGGGCAGATTAAGCTCCTCATTGAACTCATAGCGGTCCTTGTTATGCCCCGCCACCTGCTTGAAGCCGCAGCTTTCCCTGAGCACCTGAATATCCGACAGCCCCCGGACATCTGAGGCAAGCTCCAAGTCAAACAGGTCTTCAACCCTGCAATAAAGGTCCATAATCACTTTTATACTGAGCTTTCTTGAATTAATCATATGACAGTCAATGTGCTGGATTACAGGGTTAATGCTTTCTTTCATTCTGGGTTTGGCTCCCTGAATTTCAATGCCCTGAGAAAAGCTGACAGCTGCATCCATATTGTGCAGCGGCTTCCCCTCATCATCTGCTGCATATAATATATTCAAAAGTATCTGGCCGTTTACAGCGACCTTGTCGTTCAATACTTCGCAATCCTTTAACTGTACAGTTGCGCCCGGGGCAAGGATCCTGTATAGATCCGGATTTATATCCGGCACATTAATATCTTCTTCTATCACAGTGCTGAAAACGTTTTCGCCTATTATTGCGGAAACCTTGATAGGGTTCTTTACTAACTCCAACGGCATTATTTTCCTCCTCCTACTACAGTTTTTCTATTAATTTATATGAGACGAGAAGGAAAATATGCGTATTATATGTTTCGCACTAAACATTTTCCAAATTCTTATTCGTTCATCAGCCCTGTTACCTCGAATATTTTGAACAGAACACTGATTGTTATTGATACTACAGTTGCCAGGGCCATTCCGGCGAGGGTGACTGTACCGATTTGTATATGGGCGCCGCTTAAGCCTATTATAAGCACTACCGCTGTGAGAACAAGATTTTTGGGTTTGCTGTAGTCAACTCTCTGGTCCACAAGCATCCTGATTCCGGATGCCCCGATTGTTCCGAAAAGCAGCAGGGATACCCCTCCCATTACAGGGTCCGGTATAGTCGTTATCGCTGCCGCAAGCTTCCCTACAAAAGAAATTATTATGGATATCACAGCTGCCCCCCCAATCACCCATACGCTATATACCCTTGTAATTGCGAGCACCCCTATGTTCTCACCGTAAGTTGTTGTCGGCACAGAGCCGACCAATCCCGAAATTGCGGTTGACAGCCCATCTCCTGCCATGGTACGGTGCATTCCCGGATCTTTGATAAAGTCCTTGCCGACGATATTGCCGGTCACTATCATATGACCCAGGTGTTCTGCCACTACGACCAGGGTAGCCGGCAGAATTGTAAGTATAGCAGACATATTCCATACCGGAGCAGTAAAGGTCGGCAGTGCAATCCATGAGGCCTCTCTTATGACATTAAAATCGACAATACCTGCAAACAAAGCGATTATGTAGCCCGCTACAACACCTACAAGTATGGGGATTATCCCAAAAAACCCCCTGAATACGACAGACCCTATTATTACTATTGCCAAGGTTGAAATTGACACAGCGAGGTACTTAGGGTTCAGGGGTGCACCCCCCTCAGATATCAACCCCGCCATTCCCGCTGCTGTTGAAGCCAGTTCCAGCCCTATGATGGCAACTATTGATCCCATTGCTGCAGGAGGGAAAACCACGTCAATCCATTTTGAACCTGCATATTTGATTATCAGTCCGACGGCCGCCAATAACAGCCCTGATACAACAAATCCAGCCTGGGCTTCCTGAAAACTGCCAGATGCCATAACTACAAAAGCGGGTGACAGGTAAGCGAAGCTGGAACCGAGGAAGGAAGGTACTTTTCCTTTTGTGAGAAATATGAAAAGCAGTGTCCCAAAACCATTAAGGAGCAAAACCGTTGCGGGGTTTATCTTAAACAGCATCGGGACCAGGACAGACGCTCCGAACATTGCAAACATATGTTGGAGACTAAGGGGGATACTTTCGATCAAGGGCAGCTTTTCATGGATTTGTATGATACGTTTGGCCATATTTCTACCTCCTATAATAAGACTGTTTGCAAAAAGAAATGTAATATGAAAACATTCTTTATCTATGATATACGAAAATAATAGATTTATCAATATTTTTGCAGAACAAAGACGGGTGCGGGCACACCACTAAAAAAATCCGCAGATGCAATTCTGCGGATTTTTGCCTATTGGGTTATTACCGTGCCTGCCTTGCCCTCCAAAGCCTCTACTGCCTTGTAAAGGGAGGTTATTATTGCTTTTTTGCCTGGATTTGATTTTGCAAACATCACTGCTGCCTGTATTTTGGGAAGCATGCTGCCCGGAGCAAAGTGCCCCTCCTTTATGTATCCTTCGGCTTCCTCCACTGACATTAAAGAAAGGTCCCTCTGATCCGGCTTCCTATAGTTGATTGAAACCTTTTCAACCTCAGTGAGTATTACAAGTGTATCTGCACCGACGTCCTCAGCCAGCCTTTCTGCAGCAAGGTCCTTATCGATAACAGCAGCAATGCCCTCAAGAGACCCGTCCTCTTTCTCTATTACAGGGATTCCCCCGCCCCCGGCCGTAATAACGATTGTGCTGTCCCAAAGTGTCTTAACAGCCGAAAGCTCTATTATTTTTTGGGGCATTGGGGATGCAACAACTCTTCTCCATCCCCTCCCCGCATCTTCCTTGAATATATGGCCCTTCTCGTCCTGTATCTTTTTTGCCTCTTCCTCGCTGTAGAATGCCCCTATTGGTTTTGTGGGATTATTAAAGGCCTTATCGTCCTTATCCACAACCACCTGTGTAACCAGAGTCACTACAGGTATGCTCCTTCCCCTCTTCCTCAGAGCCTCCCTCAAGCCTTGCTGTATATGATATCCTATATATCCCTGGCTCATTGCGCCGCATACGTCAAAGGGCATAACGGGAGTCACCTTTGCTGCGGTCTCTGAAGCCTGCAGTATCCTTCCCACCTGGGGCCCGTTGCCGTGGACTATCGCCATTTCGTACCCTCTTGAGCTTATCTCTGCAAGGTATTCGGCAGTTTTGTTGACGACCGCAAGCTGTGCTTCGGCTGTTGCGGGCTGACCTGACTCCTGCAGAGCATTTCCCCCTAATGCTACAACAATTTTCATTTGTGATATACACTCCCCTTTACAATGTTGCCACCATCACAGCTTTTATAGTATGCATCCTGTTTTCTGCCTCGTCAAATACTACGGAATTCCTGCTCCTGAATACTTCATCGGTCACTTCCCTTATATCAAAGCCCTTCTCCTTCATTTCTGATGCCAGCTTGGTCTCAAAATTATGGAATGCCGGCAGACAATGCATGAAGACCACATCGGGATTGCCTGTCTTTTTGAGCATTTCCATTGTAACCTTGTAAGGTGTCAAAAGCTTTACCCTCTCAGGGATCTTATCCTCTTCACCCATTGATGCCCAGACATCTGTATATATGACGTCCGCACCTTTTACTGATTCTATATCGTCAGACACCTCAATTACTGCGCCGGTCCCCTTTGCTACCTCATTGACCTTGTCCAGTACCTCCTGACTTGGGTAGAGCTCCTTAGGCCCCAATGCCAAAAAGTGCATCCCCATTTTTGCACAGCCGTACATCCACGCATATGCCATATTATTTCTCGTGTCTCCTGCAAAAACTACCTTGACCTTATTAAGGGGCTTTGCCACATGTTCTTCAATCGTAAGCATATCTGCAAGTATCTGAGTGGGGTGGTCCACATCCGTAAGACCATTCCATACAGGAACTCCCGAATATTTTGCCAGGTCTTCAACAGCGCTCTGCTTATAGCCTCTGTATTCTATACCGTCATAGAACCTTCCCAGAACTTTGGCCGTATCCTCCAGGGATTCCTTCTTGCCCATCTGTGATCCCCCCTGATCCAGGTAGGTCACATGAGCCCCTTCTTCAAGGGCGCCTACCTCAAAGGCACACCTTGTCCTTGTTGAGGTCTTCTCAAAGAGAAGGACAATATTCTTGCCCTTGAGAAGGTAATTAAATATCCCTGCCCTCTTTTTTGACTTTAGGTCATGGGAAAGGTCCAGCAAATATCTGATTTCTGTCGGTGAAAAATCCATTAATGTAAGAAAACTTCTGCCTTTTAGATTAACTGACATCTATTATTCCTCCCTCATTTGTGATTAATTGAATCATTATATTTATGCCATATAGAAGCTATGGACATTGTCCTTATATCTCTTCCCTTACCAGCGGCATGCTCATGCATCTGGGGCCTCCTCTGCCCCTTACCAATTCCGACCCGTCTATTTCGAGAACCTCGATGCCGTTCTGCCTCAGGACCTCATTGGAGGCTTCATTCCTCGAATAAGTCACTACCACCCCGGGGGCTATAGCCAGGGTATTTGTACTGTCATTCCACTGCTCCCTTGCAGCCGTTACCGAATCACCTCCGCCGCTCTCTATAAGCCTCACTGCTGGAAGTTTGAGACTATTTTTGAGGGCTCCTACAAGGTCTTTCTCGGGAGTAACCTTTATATCTTCATTTTTGCTGCGGGTGAGCTTATAAACAGATACTCTGTCCAATATCCCGGGGTATACGGTGAACTTGTCCCTGTCGACCATCGTAAATACGGTGTCAAGGTGCATAAAAGCCCTCAGAGGAGGTATCTGCACTACCAGCACTTCCTTCAGATCCTCATCCCCTGCAAAAAGGTTCCTTGCCAATATCTCGATTCCGTTGGGGGAAGTCCTTTCGCTGCAGCCTACTGCCACAACCTCCTTGCCCAGGACCAGAATGTCTCCTCCCTCCATGCTATATGGTATAGTATAATTATACCATATTCTTGAGTAATCTTTCTTGAAAATCGGATTATGGTCATATACGTATTTGATTATCATGGGTTCTCTTCTTCTTGCATCGGTATGCATAGAATTGATAGATATCCCGTTTCCTATGATGGAAAGGGGATCCCTCATAAAATACAGATTGGGCACCGGATTTATGTACAAAGGATAGTCCTTATTAATATAATCCGAAAGGCTGTATTCTCTTTCCCTGTACGGTATGTCCTTTTTATTCAGCCCTGCGATAACTGCCTCTGCCACCTCCCCGGGGCTTTTGTCAAACAAATATGAAAATATTATCTCACGCAGATCATAGTTCTCTATCTGGCAATGATTCAATATATCATTAATGAGATTCCTTTTGACATCTATGTCCTGCAGTATCTCAGCCAGCAAGTCCTCAATGTAGTAAACCTCTGCGCCCCTTTGCCTCAGGACGTCTGCAAATTCATCGTGTTCCATCCGCATTTTTCTGAGCCATGGAATATCATCAAACAAAAGCTCCTTCAGATAATCGGGAGTAAGTCTCTCCAATTCTTTACCCGGCTTATGCAGGAGAACGGCCTTTAATTTGCCCACCTCGGATGTAACATTTAAAAAGGGTTTCCTGTTTTCATTCGACATTTTTCATCCTCCCTCCCTTAGGTAGACTTGAACACCTTAAGTATAAACAAATAACTGCAGTTGCACAAGTGGCGGAGATTCAACATTTGCACGGCATTTACACTTTTTCCCATATGCTTGAATATTAATTCATTTAGCGGTTGAATAAATATAAAGGGCTCTTTCTGCCTGCTTCATGATTATTTGATATATTCTGCTATATTTATGCATTGTATGCATAATAATAAAGTAATTGGAATAAAAAATTATTATTTATCATTCAGCAAAAGGGGTTTGAAAGGCGCCTATTGAAACAAACATGCATTAGTATTTATTGTCGCAAATTAAATAAATAAAAGCAAAAAAATTAAGAACCCCTTAAGAGTCTTAACTTTTTTGCCTCACGTTCATCCTAAGTTACCATGTAAGTCAGTGCGCTGTTACATACATCCTATCTTCACATTGTCCTTGCATGCAAATAGTTCAATGGTCTTGGTAAGTATATCCGAATAACTGAAAGAAACGGTTCTCCCGAAATCTTCAGGCACTTCTCCTTCAATTCGTACTAGAAATATACTGGGATATGTTTTTTCAATAACGCCCTGCTTGATGCTTATCTTTTTTCTGCCCTTATTTGCTCTGAGCACGACTCTTTCCCCAACGTAGCTGTCAATATTGCTTTTGATGAGGGACAGGGTATTTTTTGAAGTCATAAAAAAATCACCTTCCTTCCCAACATCTTAAATTTTATCATAACGTATATTATATGTCAACTAAAACAAAATATTATATCAACTTCCTCCTTATTAGTCAAATTATTATTTTTTACCTTACACTGCTCTCGGTTGGTGTACACGGTTTTTATGGTTATATTCGCCTATTTGCGCACATTTTCTTAAAAAACCTTTAAAAATCAAAGCTGCACCCTGTTGTGCAGC
The DNA here is from genome assembly GCA_964447145.1 of uncultured Clostridiaceae bacterium. Classification (GTDB taxonomy): domain Bacteria; phylum Bacillota; class Clostridia; order Lutisporales; family Lutisporaceae; genus BRH-c25. Next base: position 24,921 of record CAYURW010000014.1, on the reverse strand, counting down.
CAACTCACTACGTGTGATTATTTTTCAAATTTATGAAGTATTCCCTAACTCCTCCTGATATTGCTTCTGCTGCAGCTTCCACGAAGCCCTGATCCAGCAGAAGTTCCTCGTCCTTGGGGTTGCTTATATAGAGCAACTGAATTATGACAGCAGATGCCTTGACCTCCCGCAGCAGGTAAAATTCGGCCATTCTCACTCCCCTGTTCTTAAGGCCCAGGGATCCCGTAAGGCTTTCCATTATAAATTTCGATAATTTCTCCCCCCGGTGATCTCCCCTGTAACAATATATTTCGGTACCGGAGGCCGTAGGATTAGGAAAACTGTTTTGGCCCACCGACAAAAAAAAGTCCGGTCTTTTCCCGTTTGAGAATTCAGCCCTATCAGAGAGGGTCATTCCAACATCACTGTCTCTCGTCAGAAAAGCTTCCGCTCCCTGAATACAAAGAACATCCCTCAGTTTTAATGCAATTTCCAGGTTGACATCCTTCTCCCTAAGCCCGGAAGCCCCCTTGATATCATCGCAGACATCCCCGCCATGAGCTGCGTCCAGTACTATTTTAACACCCTTCAGCGGTTTTTCCGCTTCAGGCACTTCCATTTTTTCAAAGTTTATTCCCGTATAATAGTATTTTAGGATCTCCTCATATCCCATCCCGGACCTTGCCATTTCCTTTGCCCCACAATAGCAGAGCCCCAGCCCATGCCCGGTTCCTATACACCTTATCAGGAATTCTACGGGTATATAATCAAATCTGGTTGAATTGAGCCCCAGCAATTCCCTTACCTCAGTTCCCCTAAAGCTTTTTGACCCGATCCTTATTCTGTTTATTTTACCCTGCTCGTCAACCTCAATATCCTCAATCATTCCCCGAATGTTGCAATAAACCCCTTCAGGCTTATTCATCTTTGTTTTCAGAAGCCTTTCTATCTCCTGTACCGTGAAATATTTTTCGCCGCCATTATCCTCTACCTCTTTGCAAAATGAGCAGAGCACCCTTCTCAGATATGTTATCCTATTCCCAAGAACATTTTCGGAATTTTCTGTTGCGCCGCCGCATCTGTAGTGGAAAAAGGGTTTTATTGGTTTCCCCTCAAAAAGCATTATTATGCCTCCCGTTGCATCAACTGCATTGCGGACTTTCAATGAAACCGGCCTGTCGAGGAGGCTGTATTCCAGGCAATGTCCGGGCTCTGTGCATATATCCCAACCCTTATGGTTCTCACAGCCCTTCCCGCCATATATAAAGGTTTTCCTGGACAATTCTGTCCGGGCCATGACTGCAAAAGCATTCAAAAGCTCAGGCTCATCTGCTTCGGCAGTGTTGGACCCCGTTATTCTTGCTATCAGCTCGTTTAATTCCAAAACGAACCCGGATTCCTTCTCATGATCATACACATTAAACAACATCCTGCTTTCCCCCTTGTCGTTAAATATAGGGAGATCCAGGCATTCCCGCCCTGAACTTTCCTCTTGTCTGAATACCGCCTATCCCTTTTATGCCGCTTATGGTGTCCTTTAATACATCTTCTACTGAAGGTGTTTTGTCTATTGGGGCAAATGCGATATATCTGCATACCATACCCGGGTCCAGGGCATGTATCAGTATCCTGCCCGGAGAACTGGCAAAATTCGCTCCCGCAGATAATATTCCTTCATAATAGGACTGACATGCTCCTGCGATTATTACCAATTCATCCAGGGAGTGCTGATATTTCCTTGCTTCCCTTACTGCTTCAATGAAATATACCGAATTTTTGTACCTATCTGCCGAATCCTCACCGTTGTCTTTCTGCCTCCTCATTCCGTCGTGACCTGTAATAATTACTATGTCGGGGGTGTTTTCCCTCAGGAGGCCCCCTATGAGCCTGGGCTGCTCCGATTCCGGCACCAGCCTCCCTACAACATTTATATTCTGTTCTTTGTAATATTTCATGCTCATGGCCAGATAGTCCTCGTCGCCGTCCATATGGAGCACTTTCCCGGGCAGCTCAAATCTGCTGAATTCCTCCCTTTTGGGAATCAACCTCACTGGCATTGCGATTGCCCTGAATTTCCCAGACCTGCTCGCTCTTCCTGTTTTTTTCTCCAAGGACCGGCCTTCTGCGTCAACCCTTTCTGCAGAGGCCTTTACAATATCCGATTCCGGCGCATCAGCCAGGAGCCTGTAATTCAGCCCTTTCAGAAAAATGGTTCTGCTGCCCTCTGCATTAGTCGAAATATCAAATACTTTGAACAATATGTCATACCCGTAGGACTTTCTTGCAACAATATCCCCGCGTTTTATATCCATGCCTTCAACCCTCCATAATTACAGCCCGTATAATATATAGTATGTGGAACATGCTGACAAGGTGAATGAAAAAAGAAAAAAGGCGGCTTTCGCCGCATTATATATGTCGTGAAGTTGAAACTTCTGATTTTGTGTTAAAATAAGGAACTATATAAGTTTTCTAAATTCTTCCGTAAAATCGGAAATAAACTCCCTCATTACCACTATATCCTCGTATTTGCTGAAAAAGGTTTCCTCATTCCAATTTGTTTTCCCTCTATAATATCTTTCTGTGATTCTCCAGAACCTTTGGGGAAATTCAAAAAGGGCAAGCATAAGGGTCAACTCTTCTTTGCCCAAAGGTGCAATCCTGCAGTAATCCTCCAGCAGATCAAGGGCTATATCAATATTGTAGCTATGCCGTTTTAATACTTTTTGTATCAGTGATGCCAGGTCGTATATCGGCAGCTCGTGGCAGCTGTAATCAAAGTCTATGACATTTACCCCGCCTCTCGGCCCTATAATAAGGTTATGATAGGTGTAGTCATGATGGCATATCGTATTGCCGGCTCTGGCTTTTTTGCATATTTCACTGTATCTGGAATTTTTCAGTGTGTCAAAGCCTCTCCAGCACATTTCCGAATAAAGATCCACATCCTTAAGAAACATCCTGTCAAACCTGCTCTTTTTTATTTTGTTGCCTGCGATTCTCTTAAACTCTGCAAGATCTCCTATCTTGTCCCTGAAGGATTTTTCCCATTTCCCTATGTTATCCCGCCTGGCGGCTCCGATTGCGGGCTCATAGCCCTTCCCGGCATTGTGCAGCTCTGCCAGTGCTCCTGTGATTGCCTTCCTGTCGTAAGGGTTGGTAAAACTGCATTCCCTCCCCTCTATGTATTCTTCCATAACGAAGATCCTGTTTTCATATATTGCAAAGGGCAGATCATATATGGAAGTCAGATATCTGTCAAGCCCCGTAAAGCCATTTTCATAAAGATACTCCTTAAGACCGTGTATATAAAGCATTTTATCCGGCCCTCTGGGGGTCTCCTTTATTATCATAAGCCCTCTGTCAGTCTGTGCCAGACTTACCGCCCGCAGAGGCTTGCTGTACAATACCCTGCATCCGAATTCTTTTGCGACAAAATCTATATTCATGGCATCACCTCACGGCATTGGGGATTTCACCCGGCCAGTCTCTTTTAAGTATATGAGGGTGCCGAAATATATAGACCTAAAAGGATAAACAAAGGCGGCAGTCGCCGCATTTGCAGCCCTCTATAGTACCGCCTTCTTATACTCCTCAGTGAATTTTTTGCGCATCTGCGAGTACTCTGACTTTATATCCATTTTGTCGGCCAGGTCTTCTTCGTCCCAATTCCCCTCCCCGTCAGGAATAATGGATACTGCCCTGAAGTCATGGGGAAACAGCAAAAAGGGGATGAGTACCTTCAGCTCCTCCCGGCTCAAGGGGCTCCTTCGGCTGTAGCTCTCCAGTATACCCAGGGCTACTCCTGTGTCCCAATCCGACTTTTTCATACTCCTTAATATGAGGCTCCCTATATCATGTATCCTTATGTCCATTATGCAATAATCAAGGTCAACTATATGCGTTCTGCCGTCAAAAGCATGCAATATATTGCATTGAGCATAGCCATGATGTATAAGGCCCCCTTCCTTCTCTGCCCTCCCGGAAATCCCTTCATAATCTGTTTCCCCCAGCAGCCGGAGCGCCTCCTCCCCGTCCTTTATGCTTATATTCAAATAGTTCAGGTATATTTCATCCATTTCGCTTTTTTCCGTCTTTGATAGTATCCGTTCCTTAACCAGCCCCATTTCATTTATTTCCCTGCGGAAGCTTTCGGGCCATTTCCCATAAAAGCACCTGTCAACGGGGCATCCGACGGGATTATAGCCTCGTGCCGCCTCATGAAAAAATGCAAGGGTCTCAGAGGCGGCATTCAGGTCCTGAGGATTCAATAAATCACATTCCCGTCCATCTATCCATTCAGTAAGATAATATTTATCTCCCATAAAATCTACAAAGCTGTCTCCGTTTTTTTGTTCAACCAATTTGCATATGTTAGCAAAGCCGTTCTCTTCCAGGTACTTCCCTGCAGACAGAACAAAGTCCATGTCCTCCTCTGGGAACCTGAGCTTTTTGAGAGAGAAAAATCCCTTGTCGGTCAATATCCTATATACATTCCTTGCGGGAATTATCTGGCTGATTTTGAGGCCCATAGCCTCGAAGAGCCTGACGTCAAGATTGTATCCCCCGAGGAATTCCCTTTCGGATTGCCTGTTTTCCTCTATAAAAAGCTTCATCTTCAACAAGTAGGACTCCTCCTTGCAATATTGGAATAGTTAATAAGAGTCCAGGAGTTTTATGATCTCCTCTTTCCTTTTCTCTTTCCGGATGCTCCCCTCAAGCTTTTCCGCCAGCTCAATTTCGTTGTAATTCTTTCTGCTTCCGTAGGCGCTTCCCGCAACCTTCCAAAACTTCCTGGGGCACAGCAGGAATGCCTCTACTATTTTTATTGAGGATTTATCCAGGGGTTTTATTCCCCCGTATGCCTTTATTGCCGCCGCTGCAAGCCCTGCCTTGTTTTTCCCCGAAAAGCTTTCAAGCAGAGTCGAGATATCTATTTCGCATATGTCATAGCTGCACTCCTCAAGGTTGGCAATGAATAACTCTCCTGATTCCTCCAAAAATATTGCATGCCTCTTAAACCCGCTATGGGTGATCTGGTTGCATGCCATGGCCTGCCTGACCTTGTCAAGGTATCCGTTTTCCTTCAGCATGATACAGGAACGGTCCATTTTGTCTATAAACGTATCTGCATTCTCCAGAAACAGCTTCCCGAACCGCTTGTTTCCTTCTTCGTAGCATGCTATCTCCTTATATTTTTTCAGGCATATTGCTCCTGCCTTGAACTTTTCCATCCATTTCCCCCAGTTTACACGGGCGCGGCCTCCCGGAGAAGGTACAAACATCTCCCCTGCCTTATGAAGCCCGGCCAGGGCCTTTCCCGCAGCAGCCGCAGCTTCTGCAGTGCTTATCCTGTATACAGCTCCTCCGGTGAACTCCTGCAGTATATATTTATTCTTGTCATATCTGAAATAGTAGCCTCCGTTCAGGTTCCTGTTTATGCAGCTTATCTGTCTGAAGCCGTTATTGTAAATATGCTCATAGGCTGAGGCGGCAAATAATATCCTGGATTCGTCACTCCCGGTTTCCTTCAGCCTTTTTATTCCCTTGTCGGTATAGACAAGTATGTCCCTGTCACCCTCATGCATGTTTATTACTTCCAATTCGTAAAGGCTTTCTATCAGAAGCTTCAAATCATGCCTTTTTAACTTCCCATATCTGCCGGACATAACATCATCCTTTCTTGGGCGGATTTTCTCAATGATGCCTATGGTGTTTTTTGAGCTTTTTGCTTATTATCTTCTTTTTTTCCCTTTCCAGCTTTTCTATCTTCTCCTTATGCTTCCCGATTTTTTTTAGCTGTTTTATTTCTTCTTTCATATCATCAATAAGACCCTCAAGCTTTACGACCTGTTCATCAGGGCGCAAACCCCTTTCCGTTTTTAACGCCTCAACCTCTTCCCGATCCCTGTCGCTCATAAAATCAACCCCCCAGCTGATCATGCCTTAATATCATTTTTGACCTCTTATAGATTCAAGAATTCCTTCAGGAACTTCTCCCTTATTTCCCTGTCATTTACTATCCTGCTGAGCCTCATTATGAAATATTCTATGGCCCAGGGCTGCTTTTCCACATAATATTGGAGCCCTACCTGCCAAAAGTCCTGGGGAAAGGTCATAAATGCCTTGATGACTTCAATTTCTTTCCCGCTTACCGGATAAATGCCGCTGTATTCGTTGAGTATGTCATAAGCCTTGCCGATGTCCCAGATGCCATATCTCATATTGCGTATTATCAGGCTGGAAAGATCGTGGAGCCTGGTATCCATTATGCAATAATCAAAGTCGATGAGGTACACCCTTCCCTCCTCCGTTATCAGGAAATTGTGGTTGGCCAGATCGTGATGACAGAATTCCCCGATTCTTTCACTGTCCCCGGATATTTCCATATAAAGGCTTTCCCTTATCATTGCGGTACTTTCTTCGGCTTGCTGCCTATAGTAGTCCAGATGTTCGGAAAATATCCCGTCAAAATCATCCATGGAGCCTTTTCCTCCGATGGTTTTGCCGAATTCCAGCAGCTCCGCACTTTTCCTTTTACATCTATCAATCCATTTTCTATACAGTATCCTTGGCCTTGCATCTCCGGGGGGTACGTAGCCCGCAGATGCCTTGTGCAACTCCGCAGCTGCCTTTATCGCCATCCTTAGCTCTTCTTCCTTCCTGTACCTGCACTCTTTGGCATCGACCCAATCCAGCATGTAATATACATACCCGTCATCAGGTACGCATATGCCCCCGTCTGTTGTGGTGTCATACGGGATCACTCCCTCATATCCCTTTTCTTTAAGGTGATTCACAGCTGAATATATAAAAAGGAAAAATGAGGGGCTCATATGGGCCCTTTTTACACATTTGACACCACAATCGGTTTTTATCCTAAAAACATTTTTTATGCTTTGGACCTCCCTGACCTTCAGTCCATAGGCCTCCTCTACCAGCTTTAACTCCATAGCGATTCCTCATTATTGCATTTATATCATTATATGAAGCAGCAGGGATTGTGTTACAGCCGGGCAGCAGTCACAGGTACAAGCCCGGTGAAATATACTGATAGATATAGGGCAATTGAGGTGTTCGTATGAATATATGCATAGATACAAGAGGGGCCAAGCTTTATGCCGGAACCGGAATAGGGACCTATACCGCAAGGCTGATGGAAAACATAGCCGGTATTGATTCTATGAATAGATACAGGTTTTTTTGGCCCAATGACGGGTATGATTTTTTGTTGGGAAAGGATAACATAGACCTTACCCTTTTTGGTGAAAGGAACAAGAGATTCTGGGACGAGATTTTTCTCCCTGCCCAGGTTGAGAAAAGCGGCTGCGACGTTTTTCATCTTCCTCAGAACGGTCTGGGGCTTCCCGGGGCAAAATACTGCCCCTATGTTGCCACGGTGCATGACCTCATCCCTTATGTAATGCCCGATACCTGCGGGAAAAGCTATCTGGATAAGTTCCTGAACGAGATGCCGTACATACTTGACAGGTGTGATAGAGTAATTACAGTATCAAACCATTCCAAGCAGGACATAATAAAGTATTTCGGACTTCCGGAGGATAAGATCAAGGTCACGTATCTTGCCGCAGACAGCAGATTCAGGCTTATAGGCAAGGACAAGGCCCGCAGCTTTCTTAAGAAAGAATATAGCTATTCAAATGATTTTATATTGTATCTGGGGGGGTTCAGTCCGAGAAAAAATGTTGCAGGGTTGTTGGAATCCTATAAAAGGGTCTTCCGGGAGCTTCCGGGGTATTATGATTTGGTTATGCTGGGAGCTTCCAGGGATAATCATTATGAGCTCAGAAAAAGGGTGGAAAGCATGGGGATCAGCGATAGGGTGGTTTTTGCCGGTTATGTGCCTTATGAGCATCTGCCGTACTTTTATAATTGTTCTTCTCTTTTTGTATACCCTTCCCTATACGAGGGGTTTGGGCTGCCGCCTTTGGAGGCCATGACCTGCGGGACACCCACAATTACCACCAACGTGACATCAATACCCGAGGTGGTTGGAGACGGGGCACTGCTGACAGAGCCCTACGACATTGACGGGCTGACTGAGAAAATATATAAAATTATGTCAGACCCGGAATTCAGAAATCAATTGTCGGATAAGGCCTTAAGAAGGGCATATAATTTTTCATGGAAAAAGACGGCTGTTGAAACAATTAAGGTGTATGAGGATGTGTGCAGAGGGAGATAGATATCGGACATGATACAAAGCATGATATTGATTCCAATATTGTATATCAGGACATGATATCTATGCCGGACAATGTATACTGGGTACAATACTGCATGCCGGACAATGTATACTGGGTACAATACTGCATGCCGGACAATGTATCTTGGGCAATAAATATTGTACATAATCCGTACTGTACATAGTATCGTGTACTATAGATATTTGGTATTTCCTTCATCTTTCTGAAGCTCCTTTATAAGGAGCTTTATATCCTGGTCCCTGTCCTTCCTGCATACCAATACTACATCATTGGTCTCCACAATAATGAGATCCTCAACCCCGACAGCGGCAATAAGCTTATTATTCCCGTACAATATACAGCTATGGGTGTCAAAAACCTTGCACTCTCCCCTAAGGGAGTTGCCATATTCATCCTTTGGCATATACCTTTCCAATGCATTCCAATTGCCTATATCATCCCAAAAAAAACTGCTTTCTATCACCAGAACGTCCAAGGCTTTTTCAAGTATTCCGTAGTCAATGGAAATACCGTCGATTTTGCCATATTCCTCTTCGACTACCTTTACCTCCTCCGGGCAGCCTATATGGTCGCTTATCCTATTCAGGCACTGATACATCTCCGGAAGGAAGGCTTCGTACAGTTTGAGCAATACAGAGGCTTTCCAGATGAACATTCCACTGTTCCACAAATACGTACCCTTGTCGATGAATTCCTGGGCTTTCTCCCTGTTTGGCTTCTCTGTAAATCTTTTTATTCTGTAAGTCGGTATTTCCAATCCGTCCATTCTTTTTCCGGTCTCAATATAACCATAGGCTGTCTCCGGCCTTCCGGGTTTTATTCCCATGGTTACAAGACAATTTTCAGAAGCTGCAATATCCAGGCCTTGTCTCAGAGTTTCAATGAACTTTTCTTCATCCCTTATATAATGGTCAGAAGGGAGAACTATCATGACAGCCTGAGGATCTGCCTTGAGGAGCTTTACTGCAGAATAGCCTATGCAAGGGGCCGTCTCCTTTATCATAGGTTCAATAATAAGGTTTTCTTCCAATATTTGCGGCACTTGCTTCTTTATTGTATCGACATAGTTTTTATTGGTCACCATATATATATTATTTAGGGGCATGAGTCTGCTTATCCTGTCTACTGTAAGCTGTATCATGGTCTTTTCCCCTACAGTGTTTAAGAATTGCTTGGGGTATATCCTTCTGCTCTCAGGCCAGAATCTGCTGCCCGAGCCCCCGCACATTATCACGGCATAGTTCATAGTCACACCATCCTCCGTAATAACTATAATATGCGGAACTGTACAATACGTTACTTATGTGGGACTGCAGGGTCACTGGGACTTGAGGGTCCCTTGGGGCTTATCCCTGCGCTGGAGTTCTCCTGCTATGTCCTCGAAGGTTATATCCATATATTTTATCAGTACTGTCAGATGATAAATCAAATCTGATATTTCATATATCGTTTCTCTTTTGTCCTCGCTCTTGGCTGCTATCACCACTTCCGTGCTTTCCTCCCCTATCTTTTTCAATATTTTATCTATTCCCTCCCTGAAAAGATAGCAGGTGTAAGAACCACTCTCAGGATTTTCCTTTCTGTCCCCCACCTTACGGTAAAGGTTTTCAAAAACCCATTTGACGTTTATATCTTTTTCCTTTCCCTCCGGTCCCCATAGGTTTCTGTAAAAACAGCTTTTTTCCCCGGTATGACAGGCCGCGCCTTTTTGTGAAACCTTAAGCAGCAGACAATCCCCATCGCAATCATAAAGTATCTCCTTCACTTCCTGTATGTTCCCGGAGGTCGCCCCCTTTTCCCAGAGTTCATCCCTGCTTCTGCTGTAAAACCAGGACCTACCGGTTTCAATGGTTTTTTTAAGGCTTTCACTGCTCATATATGCCATCATAAGCACTTCTCCATTATTATGGTCCTGTACTATGGCGGGTATCAGGCCCTTTTCATTAAATTTTATTTTATCAATCGTCATAGTTTTTATTCCTCCTATCTAAGTATTTTACAACAGTATGCAGACCCCCTCCGCGGCCAGATAAGCCTTCAGCTCCCCTATATTAAGATCTCCATGATGAAACAGGGACGCCGCCAATGCCGCATTGGCCCTGCCCTCAGTAAGCACTTCATAGATATCCTCTCTGCTGCCTGCTCCCCCCGAGGCTATTACAGGTATATCAACCGTTTCGGCCACTTGACGGGTAAGGGGGATATTATAGCCGCATTTACCTCCGTCGGCATCTATGCTTGTAAGAAGTATTTCTCCGGCTCCCAGCGCTGCGACAAACCTGCACCATTCCGCAACATCCGTGCCAGTGTTTGTTCTCCCTCCGTTGATATATACCTCATAACGGCCTGTCCCGGCCCTGGCCTTAGCATCTATCGCAGCGACGATACGCCGGCTGCCGTATAACTCTGCCGCCCTGCAAACAAGTGCAGGATCTCTCACCGCCCCACTATTTATAGACACCTTGTCCGCTCCGGCATAAAGCAATGCATCAATATCTTCAATACACGCAATTCCTCCTCCCACAATCAGGGGTATTGATGTGCTCAAAGCAATTTTTTTTATCAAGTCGGTCATGATACTCCTGCTTTCCGGAGATGCGCAGATATCAAGGCATGCTATCTCATCGGCCCCGTCCCTATCGTACAGCCTTGCTATTTCAACAGGGTCCCCTATGTTTTTAAGGTTGTTGAATCCCGTCCCCTTTACTACCTTTCCATTTTTTATATCCAGGCACGGTATTATCCTTTTTTCAGCCATATTAATCCTCCGCAGCTCTGAGAGCATCCTCAAGCTGAAGCACTCCTGCATACAAAGCTTTCCCAAGAATAATTCCTTTTGCGCCTGTTTCCTTGATGGCCAGAATATCGTCAACAGTCGTGATCCCCCCGGATGCAACAATTCTTGCCCCTTCCACATTGCACATTTTCTCTATTCCGTCAAAATTTGGCCCCCTCAGCAGGCCGTCCTTTGATATATCGGTATATATAATATTTTTTAGACCCTTACCTACTATTTTCCCCGCAAAATTATAAGCTGAGAATTCGCTTACATTGACCCATCCTTTAATAGCCACATAGCCCTCCTTGGCATCAATGCTCACTATTACTTCATCAGCCCTATTTTTGAGGACTGTTTCCAGAAGCTCCTCGTCCAATACTGCAGCTGTCCCTATAATTACTTTTTTTGTTCCTGTATCAAAGGCTCTTTCTATGTCATCTGCACTTCTCAATCCGCCCCCAAGCTGCACCGGAATTTTTACGGACTTGACTATTTTTTCGACTATTGGGAAGTTTCCCATTTTTCCGCTGAAGGCTCCGTTAAGATCAATTATGTGGAGGGCCTGTGCGCCTTTTTGTTCCCACATTTTTGCCGCATCTGCGGGATCATCGTAGAATACCTCCAGTTCCCCCAGGCTTCCCCCTTTGAGTCTCACGCACTTCCCATCATAAACATCAACTGCCGGATAAACTTTCATATCAACATCTCCTTATAATCATAATAATAGTAATCATAATATTCATATGCTCCCCTTTGTAGAAGCAATTTCCCGGGTCCCATCCAAATGCAGCGCCGCCTTCAGGGCCCTTGCAACAGCCTTAAACATGCACTCCGCATTGTGATGGGCATTTTCACCATACATAAGATTGATATGCAGGGTCATAAAGGAGTTACTTGTAAAGGCTTTAAAAAATTCCTTTATGTTTCCCGTATCAAAATTCCCTATAAACCCTTGAAGGGGACCACAGTTATATACAAGATTTGCTCTTCCGCAAAAATCCACGGCTGCCGCTGCAAGGGAGTCGTCCATTGGAAGCATGATGCTTCCATATCTTGCAATACCCCTTTTGTCCCCGGAGCATTCATGCAGCACCTTCCCCAGAACTATTCCCACATCTTCAACGGTGTGATGATGATCTACGGATAGATCCCCCCGGGCACTTACTATAATGTCAAAGCCGCTGTGCTTTGCAAGCTGCTCCAGCATGTGATCAAAAAAGGGGATCCCTGTATCTGCCTCGCAGGTTCCGCTGCCGCCCAGGTCAATTCTTGCATATACATCGGTCTCTTTTGTTTTTCTCGAAAATTCCGCCATTCTCTCCCCATCAATCTTTATCATACAGCACCTCCTTTAGAGCTTCATAAAAAATGTTGTTTTCCGTTGGGCTTCCTATAGTGACCCTTAGACAATCCTTCAGAACAGGATCGGAAAAGCTCTTGACGTATATTCCCGCTTCCCGGAGCCCCTTATTTATTTCCCCGGCATCCTCTGCCCTGAACAGTATAAAATTCCCCCGGGATTCAAAGCACTGAATGCCCCTCAGCTCCCTAAGAAGCTTTGTAAGCCTTCTTCTTTCGCTTTTTATTATTTCAACCCTTTCCGCAACTCCGTTCATATTTGCCAGAACCTCTGCCGCTGCAGCTTGGGCAAATGCGTTTACATTGAAGGGGGGCCTCACCCTTTCAACGCAGCTTATTAAGGACGGGGATGCAAGCATATAACCGACTCTCAGAGCTGCCAGCCCCATTGCCTTGGAAAAGGTTCTCAATATTATAAGGTTTTCATGGTTTTGGAGGAGGCCTGCGGCAGTTGTCCCCGAAAACTCAAAATATGCCTCATCAACAACCACAATTCCATTAACTATTTTCAGCACCTCTTCAATATCCTGCAATTCCATAATAGTGCCTGTCGGATTATTGGGATTGCATAGAAATACTATTTTGGGCCTCTCTCTCCGGAGTAAGCTGACAAATCCGCCGATATTCAGTTCAAAATCACTTTCGGGACCGTACTCCAGTACCTTTACTCCGCACATCGTTCCATATACCTTGTACATTGAAAAGGTAGGCTTCCGGATGACCATGATATCCCCGGGATCGGTAAAGGCCTGAAGAGCCATATGTATCAGTTCATCGGACCCATTGCCTATGCATATTGATCCCAAATCAAGGGCTGTGTACCCCGAAATGGCCTTTTTAAGGTCTTTGCAGTGATAAGGAACAATTACAGTTTTTCCGGTCTCTG